>JADLBQ010000083.1 GCA_020847635.1 Bacteroidia bacterium | reverse complement strand
GCCGTCAGAAAATTACCGGAAGCTTCAATCCCGCAGCCAAAGACTATATCAATATGAGTTACTTCATAAGTAGGTTCATTAAAAATATATACCGGCCAACCGTTTTCTGAAAAAACCTGTATCGGGTTATTTAGGTGTATTTTTTCAGAAATCTTTAATTCGGGTGCTTTTGACCTGTCGGGGCTTTTGGTTTGTACTGCTTTTGTTTGTTCCATTCTCATTTTTTATTGTTTTTTCCGGTAATAAATCACACTGCTGTTTTCATCGCGGAAAACAATATTTGCTGTCTGCCTGATTTCTTCAGCTGTTACCCGATTATATAAATCAATTTGTTTGTTTATTAATGCTGCATCACCCAAAGTCTCATAGTAAGCAAGATTTAACGCTTTATCGCTGGTTTCAATTTTTGAAAAAATCACTGCAGCTTCAACCATTTGTTTAACCTTGGTTAGTTCCTGACCGGTTACTCCCTCCTTTTTTATCTTTTCCAGCTCATGATCAATTGCAGCTTCAGCTTCGTCCATTGTAACTCCGTTCATCAGCTGACCGCGGATAATAATCAGATTCTCTTCAATGTCACCAGTCAAATAACAATCTATAGATGAGAATAATTTTTTTTCCTTTACAAGATTCTGATACAATCTTGACGACTTTCCTTTGCTCAACACATCAGTCATCAGATCATTGGCATAAAATTCCTGATCCATTCGTGAGCAGGTATGCCATGCTTTACAAATTACATCAGCCGGCACATTGCGCTCAACATGCAGAATCCGTTTTTCTGTCTGAACAGGTTCTTTTGCATTTATATTTTTCTTTACTTCTCGTGAAGGAATATCGCCAAACCATTTTTCAGCCAGTTCCTTAACCTCATTTACAGTTATATTACCGGAAATCGCCAAAACGGCATTGTTTGGGGCATAATACCTAAAGAAAAAATTTTTTACTTCTTCAAGGGTTGCATTTTCAATATGTGAGATTTCCTTGCCAATTGTATTCCATTTGTAGGGGTGTACTTTAAATGCCAGGGGGCGTAACATCAGCCATAAATCACCATAGGGCTGGTTAAGATAACGCTGCCGGAACTCTTCAATTACAACCTGTCGTTGAACTTCTAGGCTTTGCGGGCTGAATGCCAGTTCCAGCATCCGGTCACTTTCCAGCCAGAAACCGGTTTCAATATTCCGGGCAGGAAGGGTCAGATAATAATCTGTTATATCATTGTTTGTAAAAGCATTGTTTTCGCCACCTGCCTTTTGTAAGGGTTCATCATAACTTGGAATATCAATGCTTCCGCCAAACATCAGATGTTCAAACAAATGTGCAAATCCGGTTCTGCTTTCATCTTCATCTTTTGCTCCGACATTATACAGTATATTCATTGATACCAACGGAGTTGACTTATCCGTGTTAACAATCACCCTCAATCCGTTTGAGAGGGTAAATTTCTCAAAATGTACCATGGTGCGAAGTTGAGAAAATCAGCTGATAAGTTTGTTAAAAAACACTTATTGTTTTCTTTTAAATGTAATCCAACCCGCCTTCAGATAAACAACAAGCTGAAGTACAACCAGAGTTGCCATGATCATGAGAACAGTCATGTATCCATACGGTGAATATAACTCAGGCATATTCCTTTTAAGAATCTCACCTGTCAGGGGATTTGAATATGCAAAGTTCATCCCATAAAGCCCTGTTATAAAAGTCAGCGGAATAAAAATACTGCTTAAAATTGTTAGCACCTTCATAACTGAATTGAGTTTGTTACTGACACTAGACATATATACATCCATCAGACTTGAAATGATTTCTTTATAACTATCAACCTGGTCAATGACCTGGATACAATGGTCATAAACATCCCTGAAATACACTTTTGTATTCTGATTAAAAAGGACAAAGTCAGAACGGATAATATCATTTACTTTATCTCTTTCCTGCCAGATGACTCTTCGTACAGGTATTAGCATCCGTTTTATTTCAAGAATATGGTTCAGATGCTCCTTTTTGGGGTCAGTGACCAGTTCATCTTCTAACTGATCAAGCCGGTCACCGGTTTTTTCGATAATCGGATAATATAAGTCAATGGCAGTATCAATGAGGGCATAAGCCAGGTAGCCGGCACGTTCGGTTTGCATATATCCCTTCTTCTTTCTGATTCGCTCTTTAACCGTCTGAAAGGGATCATAGGTAAAATCATGAATGGTAATTACAATATCCTGGCCAATCAGAAAAAGGCTAAGCTGGTCATTACTGATTCCATTTTCTGTATCCCAGAGAATTCTTGAAATACAGAAAATATGGCCGGGGTACTGTTCAACTTTAGGACGCTGGTAAACCGCGAATACGTCTTCCATTTCCAACCGGTGGAGTTCAAACCGTTCAGCCAGCTTTTCGAAGAAGAGTTTATCCCCAAATCCGGTAATGTCAAACCAATGAGTAAAATTTTCATACTTGACCAGCAGCTTATCCATTTCTTCAATCGAGGATGCTTGCTCTTCAAAACAACCAGACTCATTGTAGTGAAAAGTTAAAATCTGGGGTTTACCGGCATCAGCAGGAATATTTATCAGTCCCGGAGCCGAACCTGCCGGAGCATGCTTTACCTTTCGTAATCTGAATTTTCTGTTTTTAGCCATATCAGGCGAAAATAACAGTTAGCCGGATTCTGTTGACTGGATGAATAAAAGTAATGTACTGATTTTC
>JADLBQ010000082.1 GCA_020847635.1 Bacteroidia bacterium | reverse complement strand
ATTTCAGGGGTAGACAAATGGCTTACAAGGAACAGGGAGAGTTGATTCTCTTAAAATTTGCTCAGGCACTTGAAGAATTTGGTAAGGTTGAGATGCTTCCAAAACTGGAAGGAAACCGGATGTTTCTGTTTATGGTTCCTCTTCCAAAAAAGTAATTTAGTTTAAAAATCTGAAAATTTTAAATATAGAGCAGAGTTTTCAATAACACAATTCGTTATGCCAAAAGTTAAAACACACTCAGGAGCCAAGAAACGTTTAAAAGTGACTGCAACCGGGAAGGTAAAACGTAAACAGGCCTTTAAGAGCCATATTCTAACCAAGAAGGAAACAAAGCGAAAGCGTGCTTTGACAAATCCAGCTTTGGTGGACAAAAGCGATATGCCCCGTGTAAAGCGGATGCTTAATATGTAATTGCTAAATCATTAGTTTAACCAGGTGAAGAGCTGTAAGTTCATGGATGATCGTGACGCTCCAGCCATAAATTTAATTTGTTATGCCACGTGCTAAAAACCGTGTAGCCTCTAGAGCGAGGCGAAAGAAAATCCTCAAACTTGCAAAAGGCAATTGGGGTCGCAGAAGCAACGTCTGGACAGTTGCTAAAAATACTGTTGAAAAAGGTCTGGGGGATGCTTACCGTGACCGCAAAACAAAAAAACGAAATTTTCGTTCCCTTTGGATCCAGAGAATAAATGCTGCAGCTCGCGAATATGGAATGTCTTATTCTGAATTGATGGGTAAAATTCACAAAGCCGATATCGGACTTAACAGAAAGGCATTAGCTGACCTGGCTATGAATAACCCTGATTCATTCAAGTCAGTAGTCGAGTCGGTAAAATAGCTTAAAATTTTTGACTCCGTAGCTCAGTTGGTAGAGCAGCTGACTCTTAATCAGCGGGCCGAGAGTTCGAGTCTCTCCGGGGTCACAATTTCTTGCATTTAATTGTTTATTTCAACGCTTAAGTCAGGCAAAGTGTTAGTCACCTTTTTGTTTAGTCTGGTTTGAACTGATTAATCAGATGACCCTGGATAAAACAGCAGAAGACCTTCTTCTTCACCCAATTGCAAAAATCGAAATGAAAAGAGAATTTATTATTGGTGACCAGGTCAGTATTATTGATGAGAACCTGACAGGTAAAATTACCGGTTTTAAGAAGAATGATCTAGCTGTTGTTGAGGCTGAGGGAATGGAATGGGAATTTCATATTTCCAAACTGCTTCTCATCGAACGAGCTATTCATTTGGATTCAAACATCCGGTCTTCTCAGGAAATGGATACTATGCCATTTAACGAAAATGTAGACTTCGAGTGGTTACCTGAGGGTTCAGTATCAATGATTGGCAGTCCATCAATAGAAGGTAAAATACTGACTGGTCCGGTTAATTATTTTATTGTAAACCGTTCAGAAGTTGAAATTCTATTCAATATTTCAGTAAAGAGGCCAATTGGTTTCTTCGGACTAAATTCGGGTATTATAAAACCTAAAGAATTTAAAATTTTGTTTACGAAAAGCAAAGAAGAACTAATTGAATGGAAGCACTTCCAGATTCAATGCCTGTTTTTTCAATCTGGATTTTGTGATCTTCCAAAACCTCTCTCGGTCTCTGTTCCTGTACTTATCCCTGATTTAAAGGAGAAAATTCAAAATACAGAAGGACTATTCAGGTTTGCTTCGGTATTTTCAATATTCAGTTTTAGTAATACTCAGTTAAATACCGATAAATTAATACATGTTCTAAAGGAGAGTCAACTTATAAAGGCACCGGTGATAAAACATCAGCCTGCTATTTTAAGAAATGATGATGTCATTGACCTCCATATTGAAAAACTAACAGATGAGTATAAAGGATTAGGAACCGGACAAATATTGGAGACTCAAATTGAAAAATTCAAGGCAGAACTGGATTATGCTCTGACAAATAATTACCAGAGTATTGTTTTTATTCATGGGATAGGTGAGGGGAAACTTCGCCAGGCTATACTCAATGAATTAAGATTTTACAGTGGACTTCGTTTTAAAAATGCTTCTGAAGAAAAGTATGGAATTGGTGCTATTGAAGTCATACTCAGATAACTGAGAGCTGCTAACAGGCAGGTGTTAATTTTTATCCAAACTTCACAACTATTCCGCTGAATTTTGCGTTAGGGCTAAGGTAATTTTGTTTCATGGAAAAGAACTGCATGAAACTGGCACTTATTCTGTTATTGTTTACTCAACAAATACTGAGTCAACCGGCTCAACAGCGGTTAAGTAAAGAAGAATACATTCAGCAATTCCAGGATGATGCAATTAAAGATATGTTGCTTACAGGCGTGCCTGCCAGTATCAAACTGGCTCAAGGTATTCTTGAATCAGATTGTGGAAATAGTAAACTGGCTCAGAAGGCATTCAACCATTTTGGGATTAAATGCCATTCGGATTGGAAAGGTGAAACATTTCATCAGGATGATGATGAAAAAAATGAATGTTTTCGAAAATACAATTCCGTTCTTGAGTCATTTGATGATCATTCATTTTTTCTTAAAAATCGTCCCCGTTATGCTTTTTTATTTGATTTAAAAATCAGTGATTATAAGGGATGGGCACATGGACTGAAAAAAGCCGGTTATGCTACCAATCCCAATTATGCGCATCAATTGATAAAGATCATTGAAGATTACAATCTGAATGAACTTGACAAGACAGGGAAACGCATTCCGGTTGCTTCTTCTGGTAATGAAAACAAGCCGGTTAAACAAGAAGCTCCTGCACGAAGGGTCATTTTACCGGTTGCTGACCTGAATACTATTAACAACACACCATTCGTAACTGCTCAGAAGGGAGACTCTTATTTCAGTATTGCCGTAAAAAACAATATGGGCTTATGGCAGGTTTTAAGGTATAATGATGCTGATAAAAGTGATGTGCCGGCTGAAGGAGAAGTGGTGTTTATTAAACCGAAAAGAAACAAAGCACTCAGAGAATATCATACAGTTGCCTATGGAGAAACTCTGAGAGGTATTTCTCAGCTGTATGGAATAAAACTAAAGAAACTACTGAAATACAATAACCTGACTCTTGCCTCAAAAATCCAGCCGGGAGAGAAGTTGAAGCTGAAGTAGCATTCAGCAAATAGCAATATTATTCGAGTTTATAATGTAACTCTTTTATGAAGCCGGGCTCTGAACCGGTGATGTCAAAATCGGCATCTATCATTCCGTTTCTTGGCGATCTTATTTTTAACCGGTATTGACCTTCTGATAAGGTCAGGCAAACAATTCCGCTTGAAGGATTAATTGAGAAGGTACCTATCATTTCACCGGTTGCCCTGACGGTAACAATACAGAATCCATCGCGCGGAGCCAATCCTGTTGGACTTACAGAGAAAATCTTAGTTAATACTGGCTGTGGCGAAACAAGTGAGGCTGTTGTTGTAATCCGATAGATATCTTTTTCACCAATGCCTTCATCACGCAAAGCAGCAATGTAGGCCGTATGGCCAGTCCCGTTTACACTGATAGTTTCATCATCAAAAACAGTATTGATTGGGAATCCAAGGTTTTCAGCTTTACTCCAATCCTGCTGTGTATCTGCCTGGTAACTTCGGAAGAGATCATACCCACCCATACTGTTATGTCCTTGTGAAGCAAAAAATAATGTTTTGTGATCAAAGAACAGAAATGGATTAATTTCATTGTAGGGAGTATTAATATAATCTCCAAGATTAATCGGAGCACTCCATTTCCCGGTTGCTGTATCTTTTTCTATTTTCCAGATGTCTTTACCACCTTTACCACCTTTCAGTTCAGCTGAAAAATAGATTGTTTTTCCATCCTGTGTAATAGATGCTCCGCTTATCAGGCCATTTGATTTAAGTCCTAATACTGCAGATAAGGAGATGGGTTTGAGCCACTGCCTTCCTTTAAGTTCTGAAAGTGCAATTTCACTGCCTCCGTTTGATCCACCTTCATTATAAACAAGCATTTTATCACTATTCATTGTCAGATAGAGTGCTTCATTATAGCCATCATTGTTGAGATTAGTACCTACATTCTTGGCTTTAGTAAAAGCATTAGCTGAAACAGCAGTTGAAAAAATATCCGTTACATACTCGCCAAAGCCGTCAAGTGCCCCGCCAAAAGTTCCCTTGCGGTTAGAAGAAAAATAAATAACGGAATCAAAAGCGCTGCAAACAGGCTGAAAATCATTGTAAGGTGAATTAACTCCTTTCCCCGGGTTAAAAAAAGTTACATTTACGGGGTTTTTCATGAGCTCCATAGCATTGTTACACCATTCAACATAACGTTCAACCATCAGTGAAGGATTGGGTTTACCTTTCATTTCTTCACGGTATTTTTCAAACGCATCAATCGCATCTATAAACTCGTGATTATACATCAAGGCAATTCCCAGGTAATAATTAATATCCTTGGGAGCATCTTTTTTACCAACAACCTCTTTCAGGTGTTCGGCAGCTTTTTTCTTATTAATATTTGATTTAATCA
Organism: Bacteroidia bacterium; assembly: GCA_020847635.1. GTDB lineage: Bacteria > Bacteroidota > Bacteroidia > AKYH767-A > OLB10 > CAADHD01. The sequence continues at coordinate 9,368 of JADLBQ010000082.1, read as the reverse complement.
GACAGATCCCAAGGCGATATTGAGATTCAATGTCAGATTTATCATATTCAACTAGGTCATAGTAATATTTCAGGGCATGTTTGAAGTTTTCATTTTTGAAGAGAGCAGCGCCTTCCGATCTGGCCTGCTTAACCTGATCTTTGGTAAGTGGTGGTTTTTTTGCTTGTGAAAAAGCAGTTAAACCCAGAAGTAGCAGGGGCAGTAAAGTAATTTGTGTTTTTCTCATAACGGAAAAGTTCAAATCGAACGATTGATGTCAAAAGCTTCAAGATAGTCGGCCACCTTTCGTACAAAACTGCCGCCTAAGGCTCCATCAACAATCCGATGGTCGTATGAATGGCTCAGAAACATCATGTGCCGGATTCCAATAACATCGCCTTGCGGAGTTTCAATCACTGCAGGTTTCTTCCGGATGGCACCGGTTGCCATGATTGCAACCTGTGGCTGGTTAATTACCGGAGTACCCATTACATTTCCAAACGTGCCGACATTTGTCAGGGTATAAGTTCCACCTTGAATTTCATCAGGCATTAGTTTGTTTGCCCGAGACCTTTTTGCCAAATCGTTAACGGTCTTGGTTAAACCTACAAGATTCATTCGGTCAGCATTTTTAATAACCGGAACAATCAGATTTCCACTTGGTAAAGCAGCTGCCATTCCGATATTTATGTCTTTACGAAGAATAATTTTTGTTCCGTCAACTGATATATTAATCATCGGAAAATCTTTAATTGCTTTTACAATTGCTTCAATAAAGACCGGAGTAAAGGTTAACTTTTCCCCTTCCCGTTTTTCGAACTCTTTTTTAATTCTTTCTCTCCAAAGAACCAGGTTTGTTACATCGGCCTCAACAAAGGAGGTTACGTGTGCAGAGGTACGTTTACTCATAACCATATGCTCGGAAATGAGTTTACGCATTCTGTCCATTTCTATAATCTCAACATTACCGGCAATGGTAACTGAAGGTGCTGTAGGCTCATCAGCTGGCAGGGTTTGAGTCTGATCAATAGAAGCAACTTTAGTTTCAGGTGGTGGTATCACTCCTGATTTCCTTTTTTCTACATAAGCCAGGATGTCCCTTTTAGTTACTCTGCCATCAGCACCTGAACCGGGAATAGAGTTAAGCTCTTTAGAATTAATATTTTCTTGCTGAGCAATCGTTCTGACCAAAGGAGAATAGAATCTTGAACCGGATGCAGATGATTTAAGTGGTTGTTTAGGTACTGCAGAGGGAGCAAGGGTTTGGCTTTTTGTATTCTGCTTGACTGAAGGTTCCGAAATGACTATTGCAGGCTGAGCTACTGATTCGCCTTCGGTGCCAATAACAGCAATTACATGCCCGACTTTTACAACATCACCTTCGTGAAATAATCTTTTCAATAAAATCCCAGCAACTGTTGAAGGTACTTCGGAATCTACTTTATCAGTGGCAATTTCCATGACTGCTTCATCAGCTTCAACCTGGTCGCCTTCTTTTTTTAACCACTTGATAATGGTAGCCTCTGCAACACTTTCACCCATTTTGGGCATTTTTAATTCAACCTTTGACATAGTTAAAATTCAGAATTTAATATTGGCCAAAAGTAAAAAGTTTGAAGTTAAGACTGGTTCTTATCTATATTACTGCTCTAACAATCAGCCCAGTCCCGGTTTTATGACTGAGGTTTACATCCAGCCAGTTCAGCAAGTAGGAAAACGGGAATGTAATAAGGTAATAAACGGGCAAAATGATAAAAAAGGCTTTTGATTTACCAAGCATCAGAATAGGATACTTCATGCTGAGTCGCCATGATATTTTACCGGGTGTACCGTACGAATATTTTATTTGAACTGTTGAAAATCCGGCTTTTCTAAGCTTGTTTTCAATATCCGATTTATTATATCCGTCTCTCACATGCTCTTCAATAAAGGAAGCGTCATCACTACTGTGAACATCACTCCCTCCCTGGTCACTTGGGGTTGAAATCAACAGCCAGGCTCCTTTATTCATTACCTGGGCCAGGTTGCTGAAGACCCGTTCATCTTCTACAATATGCTCCATGACATCAACGCATAAAACTAAATCATATTTCTCATTTTGTTGAAAGGCAGTAAGATCAGCAACTTCAAATTTGACCTGAGACTGATTCAGCTGTTTAAAGAAGTGATTGCAATCATTCACTTGTTCTTCCTTTAAGTCAACTGCCAGAATTTCTGAAGCTGGAAACATCCTGCTCATCCGGTAAGTATATTGACCAAAACCTGAGCCTGCATCTAAAATCTTTTGCGGTTTTCCTGAAGCAGCATATAATCTCAGTTCTTGCCGGATATGCCAGGATCGTAGCAACAGTAAATCAAGTAACCAGTAGAAAAGTTTTCGAAGAAACAACGAACGGTTGAACGTATTACCAAGGGTACGTTTGATAGGATCGTATTGCATAACAAAATTTATCCATTCAGGATTCTGAGGTTGAGTCGGGCGGTGGAATATTCAGTCCTTTAAAAAGTTTATCCATTCTTTCAACTGAATCAAGACTGTCATCAAGATAAAAAGCTAATTCAGGGATAATTCTTGCCTGATGACGGATCCGGTTTCCCAGCTCCCGCCTTATTTCATGCATGTGTTCATTACAATAATTTATGACTTCTTCGGGTTTTTTATGTTGAAAGATACTCAGGTGAATCCGTGCAAGGCTCAAATCAGCAGTTGTTCTTACTCCGGTAATGGTAACGAATGCATTAGCTACCAGGTTTTTATGAAGTAAGAAGATTTCTGCAAGTTCTTTTTGAATAAGCTTTGAGAACTTTTGCTGACGGGTTGAATCCATACGGCAAATAAACAAAATGAAAGTAAGATAGATTCTTTAATTAGATTTGAAGATACTAAATGAGCATTTAATATTTTCGACCTCTTAAACGAAGTGTGAAGACCTACTTACGCCTCTTGTCATTTGCCCAACCTTTTCCCGGGTTTCTGGTCCCCTATATTTTACTGGTCGTTCCTGCAGTAGTTTTTGGAGCTGTTAATTTTACATTGGTAATACCCTTACTCAATGTGTTATTCAATACATTCGGAGATGCTGCTATAAACGAACCTCCTGTATTTCATCTCAGCATTGCATATGTTAAAGATCTGTTTGACTATTGGTTCTTGACAATTGTCAGGACGGAGGGTAAACAGCAGGCCTTATTGTTTGTCTGTGTAGTAATCGGAATCAGCGTGTTCCTGGCAAACTTATTCCGCTACCTGGCTCAACGGGTGCTTACCCGGTTACGGGTCTGGATCGTTTACCGACTAAGAAAATCAGTTTTTGAGAAAATCACTTCTATGCACTTGGGTTTTTTTTACAAGCGGCAGAAGGGTGATCTGATGAGTATTTTATCAAATGATACTCAAGAAATTGAAAATTCAGTTGTAAGCACCCTGCAGGTATTTTTCAGAGAGCCTTTGGTCATTATTGTATATTTTATTATTCTGTTTATGATGTCAGTTAAACTGACATTGTTTACTCTTTTCTTTTTTCCGGTATCCGGATTGATAATAGGAGCGATCTCTAAAAGATTGAAAAAAACGGCAGATAAGAGTCAACAGGTATTGGGTACAATACTCAGTCAGGCAGAAGAAGCTATCGGTGGCATCAGAATCATCAAGGGGTTTGTGGTAAAATGGTTTATTAACTCAAAGTTTGAAAAACAGAACAGCAGCTACAGGCAAATATCCAAGTCGTTTATAAATAGAAGAGAACTGGCTTCACCGGTATCAGAATTTCTGGGTGTATTTGTTGTTATTATTTTGATTGTTTACGGTGGCAGCCTTGTTTTAACTAATCATTCGGAACTAACAGCAAGTGAGTTTATTACCTATATTGTGCTTTACTCACAAATTCTGCCGCCAGCCAAGAATATCTCAAATTCAATAACTACTCTGCAGCGTGGGTTAGCAGCTGCTGACAGGCTTTTTCAACTATTAGATACTCCAACTGCTGTCCAGGATTCAACTGATGCTGCTGAAGTTACTTCGTTTAACCATGCGATTGAATATTGCAATGTGGATTTTGCTTATAATGATAAACTAGTACTTAAAAAAATAAATTTAAGGATTGAGAAGGGAAAAATGATAGCATTAGTAGGTCAAAGCGGCTCCGGAAAATCAACACTGGCTGATTTGCTTCCCAGATTTTACGATTTGACAAGCGGGGAGATTCGGATTGACGGAACGGATATTCGAAAAATCAAAAAATCTTCGTTAAGAAGGTTGATGGGCATTGTAACGCAAGAAGCGATTCTGTTTAATGATACAATTTATAATAACATTGTTTTTGGCTTGGAGGGAGTTAGTGAAGATGATGTGCACAGGGCTGCCAGGATTGCCAATGCCCATGATTTTATAATTCAAACCGAAGCGGGCTATCAGACAGTTGTTGGCGATCGAGGAATGAGGTTGTCCGGAGGGCAAAGGCAACGGATCAGTATAGCAAGGGCAGTTTTGAGAAATCCTCCGATATTGATTCTGGATGAAGCAACTTCTGCATTAGATACTGAATCCGAGCGCCTTGTTCAAGAGGCAATTTTAAACCTGATGAAAAACAGAACCTCATTAGTGATTGCCCACCGGTTGTCAACCATTCAGTATGCTGATGAAATCATTGTGCTTCAGCAAGGTGAAATTATTGAAAGGGGAAATCATCCAAACCTGATTGCAGCTAATGGTGCTTACCGGAAACTTCATGATATCCAGGGATTTTCCTGAGTGTTCTCTGGCCGTTTAAAGATTCTTTTGATACCTATCTTTCTACATCATCATTTTCTGAATAAGAATCAGGTTCAGACCGAGGCGGAATAGTTAAAACTTTATAGAAAAAATAAGCTGTAATCAGAGTAACCACCAGCATAGTAGTGATCATTAGAATAAGTGCTGATGTGTTCATAACTTTTGAATTTTTAAGTTAGCCCGTTTCTTATAGGCAATATAAACCAAAATAGAAATCCCTGTAAAAAAACTGATCAATAAGATACGGGCAGCATTAGTATAGAATATTCTGGATTTCAATCCAGAAATTACAGTTTCATCTGTAGCTGCTGCCAATTGTTGTTTATAACCAGCATTTGAAATCATTTTAATTAGCGAAGTGTTATCAAGCGGCCACCCATTGCCAGAAAATAGGCTTTGGAAGGCTGCATTCCAATCATTAGATTCTGGTGTAAAAACAGAACCAATAAACACTGCAAGCAGTAATAATGGGGTGATGTATTTTATAATGAACTTGAAGAAATGAGGTATATTGATATCGCCACCTCTGTTAATTTCATGCCATCCTCTTTTCATGCCAAAAATCCAGGCAAAAAGTATGGATTCAACCAAGGCAAAAATTACAAGAGAAACAGTCCCAGCCCAATAGTCGTATTCATCAAAAACTCCTTCGTTGTAAAATAATACAGTTGGTAACCCCATAATCAGGGTAATTGCTCCGAAGGACCAGGCTGCCTGTTTCCGGGTAAACTTAAACTCATCTTGAAAAAAGCCCATCCATGGAGTACCCATTGCCAGTGAAGAAGTTATTCCTGCAAAGAATAACAATCCGAACCACATGACTCCGGCAATCATTGCAATTGCAGGGCCCCAGTTCTGGAACAGGTAGGGCATAGTTTGAAATGCCATACCAAATCCAGCATTTTCCTTAACCCAGTCAATTCCAAGAAATCCGGCTGCTATCGGAATGACAATGCTACTGCCAAGTACAACCTCTACAAACTCATTCATAAACCCTGCTGATACAGCATTCAATGCGATATCATCTTTATATTTAACGTAGGATGAATAACAGTGAACGGTGCCCATTCCTAAAGAAAGCGTAAAGAAAATTTGACCGGCTGCCGCAAGCCATACTTTTGGATTAGTTAATGAGTCGTATTGAGGGGTCCAAAGAAAATTCAAACCATCAATTGCACTGGCATCCGGGTGTTCTGGGTTAGCACCCGAGGTGCCAAGTGTAACTCCCCTTACTGCCAAAAAAATACCAAAGAGAATCAGTAAAGGCATCCCGATTCGGGCAACTCTTTCAACCCCTTTTAATCCTCTTGACAGAATCCAGGTATTCAACAATAAGCAAAGAATATAGAAAATAATGGCTTCATAAGGAATTCCAGTTGTACTTTGTTGAATATCCACATACTTTACAAAGAACTGTGCGGTTTCAAGCTGGCTTAAATCCCGGAAGGTCCCCTTTATTGAATGCATAACATACGACATGGTCCAGCTTTCGATATAACAGTAATAGGCTGCAACGGCTACATTGGTAAAAATCCCAAAAACTCCGAAATACTTCCAGAATCTACGTTTTGGGTCCATAGTATCTAATATAAACGGAGTGGAATGATTTCCATTTTTACCACCAAACCTGCCCATAGACCATTCAATCCATAGAAGGGGGATACCCATCAACAGAAAACAAACAATATAGGGGATAATAAATGCACCTCCGCCATTATTAATTGCTTGAACGGGGAAACGCAGAAAGTTTCCGAGACCGACCGCATTGCCGGCCATCGCCAGAATAAGTCCTACGCGGGTTCCCCATGAATCACTTTGAGCTGCCATAGAATCAGGTTTAATTAAGGAAGCCAAAGTAAATAACTTGATCAGATTGACAAAGGCTGAATTATTAAAGTAACCTTGCTGCTAAATGAATCTAAACTGAATTCTGGCAAGATTCTTGTCAGTACTTGTAATCTACAACCAGTAAGCTATGCAAACAATTACAACAACCAGGGTACAACGGAAGAAATATGTAGTTTGTCAAAGTTGTGGTATGCCTTTCTCAAAAAACAAAAATAATTTTTTCAGGATTACCAGTGGTTTTTATGATGTAAAATACTGTACGGATTGCTTTCAAAATGACAGGTTCACCAATCCTGATTATACCATTGATGAGATGAAGCAACAATTGATTAACAGGTTGCGTGCTTCCGGTATGCGTGGTAATCTGGATCGCTTTACAGAAAGATTGAATACACTAGAACGCTGGAAGAGTTAGAATTTTCGAGATATTTAGGTTGGTTGAAAGGCGGAGATCATTGATCTCCGTTCTTTTTTTTGAGCAGCTTACGAATCTGTTTTTCTTTCAGATAGTTGCCTGGCAACAAGAGCCAGGCCTTCATCAAGTGAATGAGGATGATAGTCCAGGTCACGCATTGCCTTATGAATGAAGAAACCTGTCTTCAGTGGTCTCCTGGCCGGTTGATTTAACTCTGCGGTAGTAACCGGGATAATATAAGCCTTATCTAGATTAAAAAAATCAGCTACTTTATAAGCTATTTGGATAATACTTAGGATTTCATTTCCTGAAACATGATAAATTCCGGTTGTCTTTTGTAAGGCAGCCTTGATACAGGCACCGGCAAGGTCTTCGGCAAGGGTAGGTGAACGGTACTGGTCGGTTATAACACGGATTTCTTTTTTCTGTTCAAGTGAATTTTTTACCCACAATACAATGTTGCTTCGCTGCAGATCGTCAGTAACTCCGTAGATTATTATTGTTCTGATAATGCACCAGGTCAACCCGCTATTTCTGACTATTTTTTCTCCTTCCAGTTTAGAACCGGCATAAATACTTAATGGATTGGGTATAGCATTTTCATCGTATGGTCCTTCAAATCCATCAAAAACGAAATCCGTTGAAAGAAAAATAAAATGGCAATTATTCTTTTTGGCAGCCTCAGTCAGATTTCGGGTGGCTTCGATATTTGATTTTCTGCATTGTTCAGGATTTAGTTCACAGGCATCTACGTTGGTCATAGCTGCCGTATGAATAGCAACTTCTGGTTTAAACTGATCAAAAACTGAAAATACCTGCTCACAGTTTTCGATATCCATTTCTTTGAATTGATATCCCTTTTGATTTCGAATTCGGTTTTGTCCACGTGCTGTGGCCATTACTTCAATACCCGACTTAGCTTTTAAAGCATAAACAATTTTTTGCCCGAGTAATCCGTTACTTCCGGTAATTAGTATTTTCATTCTACTAAATTACATATCCCACACACTTCCCCGATTTCCCTTCATGATTTTGCGTAAATCATGAATGAATGCAAGAATAAGGTAGAAAATAAGCGGTGAACCCAGTGTTATAAAGGAGGCATAAATAAAAAATATGCGAATATGAGCACCAGGGATATTCATATATTCTCCAAGCCTGTCGCACACTCCAAAAGCAAAAGGTTCAAAAATGTTCTTAATGGTTTCTGTTAATGGTTTCATTTTCGGGGGCTAAATTTAATATGCTGTTACCAATACTACATGACAAACATTTAAATTTATTACAATAATATTTCTTCAATTGAATTAATGCCTGACTTTCTGCAGCATTTTGGGTCTTAATTCCGGATTTTTCCCAGCCAGCAGTAATGTGATTTTTTTCAGCAGGTAGCTTTTGAAGTAACCCGATAGCCAGGTCTTTAAATTGTTGTAAGCCTTTTTCCGCACCATATAAAAAAAGCATGGGCGAAACTGTATTTATCAGAATGTTTTCGATTGAGCTGTTACCAAGTGTTTTTCTTTTTCTTTCGGGTGAAGTCATTCCAAATTTATAATGATTGCTCCAGTAGTCAGAGGCACTTCCTTCAAAAAGTGAAATTAGCTGTTTAAGGTTCCTTGTTTCCAGTAATGTTGAAAACAAATGGGATTTTCGGAAAACTAGGTCTGCAAACTGGGCAATTCTGATGGTTGGGAAATTACCAGGCCTGGTTCTTGAGAATTTCCATAGTTTTCCGTCCATTGGAGTCAACTGAAATTTATTTTTTAGCAGATTGTATTCTCTTGTCAAACGTTCGAAATAAGCATCTGTCACAGTTCCGGCTAGTAAACCTGCCTGTCCCATCAACATTGCTTCAATTTGTAAAAGACTGTTTTTATGACGGGCAAGTGTATTAATCGGGGTTATGCCAGACAGAATTTCAAAGGGCCCTGCATTCAGTTTAAATCCGAAATTTACTGCCAGGTGCCTATAGAAGGTTTCATTCCAGTTATTCCGGCTTGCCTTCAGTGTTTGTTTCATCACCTCTGACTTCTCTTCCAGTCTTTCGGCAAGCATTCGTTCAAGCCATAAATCAATTGTCAGCGGTTTGACAAAAGCGATGCTGTTTGCACAGGGTACCCACGACTTGCTTGTAAGCAATGCTTTATATTTTTCAATTAATGTTTGAGGAATCGTATTCTTTAACTCAGTCACTGGAATACCGGGGTTGAATAATGCATCATCATGTTCATACACAACATGCAAAATCACATTTGAATAATTTTTGTCGTACTGGTGTCCATGTTTATTCCAGTCAGAAGTTTTCATGTGGATTTCAACATTCCCCGCCCATTCGGTATCTCCAAGTTTAATCCT
>JADLBQ010000081.1 GCA_020847635.1 Bacteroidia bacterium | reverse complement strand
TTGATGTAACGGTAGTCATACCAATAGTCAGATTTCCATCCACCGTAGTAGTTAGTTTATACCAGTCAGGGTTGTCGAAAGTGCCTCCGTTGTAGCGATAGGAAAGATGCCCGAAAACACTGTCATTTTCATTTAAAGTTAAAGCCTGAGTGTAAAGATTGTTAGGCTCAGTGTCGTAGCTGTATGGAGGTGGAGTTAATGTTGTAGATACAGTGTAGGTGTTGGTATTGGCTCCTGCATTTACTCTTACATAGTAGTTGCCTGCAGCCAGTCCGGTTCTTGTAAAATTACTGCTGCCTCCGTAGAGGTAGGCACTGTATAATAAAGCAAGTCCATCATTGTCATATAACTCATAATAGACTAAATTACCATATGAAGTGCTTATACTCACATTCAAATCACCATCGGCAGATGTTGTCACAGAATAGTAGTCGTCAGGGTCAGTGGAAATATTAATACTTCCTGATTGAGATGAGCCCCCGGGCACCAGAATGTCGGTAGTAGTCCCCGGAGTATTGTTGTCCGGTTCGTTGTCAGCTTTGGCAATTCCGATATAGAATATGTAAAAAACCAACAGTACAAATAAACGAATTGAGCGTTTGTATTCTGATACTGGATTCCTGAAATAATTGTTGTGTAGCATAGGATATTAATTTTTGGATTGTTTATGGTGCAAATATCCTTTCCATTATACATATAAGTAAATACTCAAAATGTATTACATAAAGCCTGATTTATTAATAAAATGTTGAAATAATTCTTGAACTATACTTCAAATTAGGTATTGACATAAGTGCATTTCTGAAAAGATAGGCTTAATTTGCACGTGCATTATATTTGCATATATGTTGAGTAAAAGGAAATTTAACTCATGTCTCACAATATGCACAACGATATCCGCATGTATGCTTTTGCCGCTGTTTCTTCCGGGGCAAACTCAGCACATTAACAATTTGCGCAAGGAATTCTACTCAACAAATGATGAACAACACAAAGTGTCTGTACTGATTTCATTATTGCGGGAATCAAGATCAATGACATCAGACAGTTTGTTGCACTTTGTTAAAATGGCAGATAAGTTGGTAAAACCAAATACTCCGGAGTATTTTATTTCGAATACTTATAAAGGGCTGTATTTTTTGCGCAATGGAGATGGGAACAGTGCTATATTGCTTCTGGATAAACTTCTGGCTAAAATACCAAAGGATGACTCACGTTTCTTTAATGCATACATGCAAATACTTCATGCCAGAGCTGTTGCCTGCGTGCGTAACAACAGAAATAAAGACGCCATACAGGATGGCTTTACCATGTTAAAGTTATCCGATGTCAATAATTCTTCAGAATGGAAGGCACGTGCAAATCTGTTATTGGGTTATGCCAATATGGAATTGTTAAAGTATAAAGTGGCAATTGATTACCTGCATAAATGTATATCACTGCTCAACAGTGATTCACTGATTGCTGTTAATATTTATGCTTATTCAAATATTGCCTCTTGTTTCAATAATTTATATCAGTTGGATTCGGCATTTAAATACATTGAGCTGGCAATAAAATATGGGCATCAGTTTGAAAACCTGTCGTCCTTATCCAATTCGCTTAACATCAGAGCCGACATGTATCTGAAACAGAAACAGAATAAACTCGCCATGATTGACCTCGAAGAAGCTCTGCAATACAGACAACAGGCAGGAGATTTAATTTATATCATTTCTGATATGGCACAGTTGTCGGAGTTTTATGCATCTATCGGACAAACAAAAAAAGGTATTCAACTGGCAAGTGCAGGGATTGAAACTGCACGTGAAAAAAAGATGTTGGCCAAGCAAATATACCTGATGAACGCACTTGCCGAAAATTACAAAGTAGCAGGATTGAGAAATGAATATGAGCAGGTATTATTGGACATAATTGCATTAAAGGACTCACTGTATCAAAAAAATTCGGCTGATGATATTGCAGGATTTGAAGCTAAATATCAGTTGCAGAAGAAAGAAAATATTATTATCCGTCAGGAAAGTAAATTGGCAAAAAACCGTTATACTACATATGGTATCATTGCACTTCTCACATTTATTTTCATTGCATCGGGTGTGCTTTACCGAAATTCACAACTTTTACGTCAGCGGAAATATGAAATGCAATTGATGGAGCAAGAGTTGTTGGCTAAAGAAAACCTGAACAAAGCTATGGAGACTGAAAGAAAACGAATAGCAGCTGACATGCACGATAATCTTGGAGCATATGCAGCAGCTATTACCAATCAGATAAAATTAATCAAGGACAAATCAGATATTCATTATATGATTATCAAAAACCTTGAGTCGAATGCAGCCAGCATGGTATCTCAGCTGAGTGATACCATTTGGGTATTAAAAAATCAGGAACTTACTCTTACCAACCTTTCTGACCGTTTTAAATCATGGATGCAAAAATTGATGAAAAGTTATCCTGATATAGATTATCATTTTAAAGAAACAATTGAAAAGGAATATAATTTCACACCGGTAAATGCTCTGCATGTTTTTTATATTTTGACAGAATGCGTTAACAATGCATTGCAACACAGTGGCTGTACTGAAATTGTCATTTCTTTTTCAAGTAACAGCTCAGTAGAAATAATTGTGAGTGATAATGGGAAAGGGATGCATCCATTTTATTCAAGAATTCCTGACGGTAACGGTATTGGACATATTAAGAAACGAACCTATGAATGTGGCTGGTGGGTGAGCTGGGATGACAATCATCCTCAAGGAACGAATGTTGTTCTAAGAAATACTACATAATGAGTATTTTTATAACCAAAAAACAACCACAATTTAGCAGGTTAATACGGAACTTATGAGAATAGCACTGGTAGATGATAATCCGGTAAATCAAAACAGTTTCAGACAAAAAATTGAACCCTATCCTGATTTGGATTTGATATTAGTCTCAGACAGTGGCGACAGATTTTTGGAATACATGAAAGGCACTCCTGTAAACAATTGGCCTGAAGTAGTTTTTATGGATATTCAAATGCCGGGATTGAATGGTGTAGAAACAATAAAAATTGCAAAGGCTTTATATCCTTCTATACATTATATTGTGCTTACTGTGTTTGAAGACAATGAAACCATCTTCGAGGCAATACAGTCGGGTGCTTCAGGATATCTTTTGAAACAAGACACTTATCATACCATGAAAGAGGCTATTGATGAGGTTGTGGAATATGGAGGAGCACCCATGAGCCCGGCCATTGCACGTAAAGCACTGAAGTTACTCACCCAAAGAGAAGAGCAGAGTAAGAAAGACAAAGGGGACATACTCGATGAGTTACTTTCGGAACGTGAACGTGAAATACTCACACATCTGGTCAACGGTTATGATGCAAAAAGAATTGCAGAGATTACCAATATCAGCACCTTAACGGTTCGTAAGCACATTGCTAATATTTACAATAAATTACATGTAAATTCCAAAGCTCAGGTTATTTCCATGGCGCATAAAAACAGGTGGTTTAATTTCTTCGACTAAATAAATCACAAATCCCGGATCATTCAAATCAATTTAAAGGCAGTGTTACATGGCCATTTGGATGTACTACTTTTAAAATCAATTCTGGATAATGGGCCTGATAACCTGAAGAATAACAGGGATTGGAACCAAAATCCGGATTTTCACCGCGATAATTTCTTCTGAGAATAAAACTCACTTATTTTTGATGCCATGAGATTATTATTCCTTTTAAGCCTGCTTCTAATCAATCCAGGGGTTTATGCCCAGCTCACAGACACTTTCAGTGACGGAGATTTTACAAATAATCCGGCCTGGAGTGGTGATACCGGTAACTTTATTATAAATGCATCTTACCAATTGCAATTAAATGCCTTGGCTGCCGGTATATCCTACCTGAGTACTTCAGGAAATTCGACATCACTCGATAATTCGGAATGGCAGTTTTTTATCCGGTTGAATTTTCCGCCTTCTAATAACAACTATGCAAGGGTGTATCTGGTATCTGATCAATCGAATCTGAAGGGTAGCCTGAATGGCTATTACCTTCAATTTGGAGAAACCGGTTCAAATGATGCAATCGAATTATTCAGACAATCGGGTTATTCTTCGGTTTCGGTTGCCAGGGGAACAGATGGTTTTATTGCTTCTTCATTTGCCATCAGGGTAAAAGTAACCCGTGATGCTTCCGGTGTCTGGAGTATTTATTGCGATGCAACTGCAGGAAACAACTTCACCTTACAGGCATCCGGTAGTGATCTTACTTTCAGTTCATCCCAGTGGTTTGGTGTATTGTGCAACTACACTTCTGGAAATACAATGAATTTTTTCTTCGATGATTTCAAATGGCCATATTCTGCTGATACGACTGCCCCTTCTGTTTTATCGGTCACTGCTATTTCAGCAACTCAAGCGGAGGTAACATTTGATGAAGCAGTTGAATTAAGCTCTGCTCAGAATGTCATAAATTACTATGCCGATAACGGATTGGGGAACCCGGTTACAGCAACCCGGGATACATTTGATTTCAGTTTAATCCGGTTGGTTTTCAATTCATCCTTTCAAAATAGTGTAACCAATGTTTTGACTGTTTCAGATATCTCAGACCTTAACGGTAACACGATGCTTACTTCTGCCCAGTATCCGTTTGTTTATACCATTCCAATTCAGGCTCAGCGAGGTGATATTGTTTTCTCTGAAATCATGGCTGATCCTGACCCACCTGTTCAATTACCTGCTTTCGAATATCTTGAGTTATTTAACCGCTCTGCCAGCGACATCAATCTAATGAACTGGACTTTAACTGCAGGAACAACCAAAACATTTGGCAATCTGTTATTACCCGCTGGCGAATACCTTATTATCTGTACCCCTCAGGCAGAAGTTGCACTCTCTGTTTTTGGAGCTGTTGCTGCACTCTTCACTTCATCAACAACTTTAACTAATTCAGGAACAACTTTAATTCTGAAGGACAATACCGGATTAACCATTGATTCCTTAATCTACAGTGACGGCTGGTACCGTAACTCACAAAAAAAAGATGGTGGCTGGAGTCTGGAACGAATCAACCCTGACTTTATATGTCCCAATCCGTTAAACTGGGCTGCATCTGTAGACTTTCGTGGAGGAACTCCCGGAGCAATTAACAGTATCAATGGAAATTATGACGATAGCGAGCCACCTTCTTTAGTTCGTGCTTATTTAACAGCTCCCGACAAGGTAGTTGCCATTTTCAGTGAACCGCTGAATAAATCCGATTTGTTAAACCTTTCCAATTACACCATTGATCATGGCCAAGGAAATCCGTTATCAGCAAGTCTGATAAGTGATTCTGAAGTTGAACTAAGCCTTCTTACAGCCGTTTTGCCATCTGTCATTTATACGCTCACCGTTAGTCAAAATATTTCAGATTGTCCAGGTAATTTGATTTCAAAAAACACAGCCAGGTTTGCAATAGATGACGTTGCCGATGTTTCTGATATTTTAATCAATGAAGTGCTTTACAGACCTTCGGATACGGGTGCTGAGTTTATAGAAATTTATAACCGTTCATCAAAAATTATTGATCTCTCAAAACTTCGATTGGCAAAAGTTAATCCGGATAATTCATTGCAAACCTATTACCTAATTTCAGCCATTTCCTACCTGATTTTCCCAGAGGAATATTTTGTTCTGACAAAGGATCCCGAAGCGGTTAAACGCAATTATTTAACGCTACATCCTGAAAACTTTTTGACCATGAGTTCATTCCCGGGATTAACAGACAGTGGCGATGAGTTCACCCTTATCAGCACAAGCGGAATCAGAATAGATCAACTGCGATACTCACCAAAATGGCAGTTTGCTTTACTGAATGATGATAAAGGAATTTCACTGGAGCGCATCAGTTTTAACCGGCCAACCCAGGATAGCACCAACTGGCACTCGGCATCGGAATCAGTCGGGTTTGCAACTCCCGCTTATAAAAATTCACAACATACGGACCTCATTAAATCGGACGGGGAACTGATCGTGTCTCCTGAAATCTTCTCTCCCGATAATGATGGCTTTAATGACATTGTTTCGTTTAGCTATATTTTTGACTCGCCCGGCTATGTTGCTAATCTAAAAATTTTTGATGCCCGTGGACGGGAGATGATTCACCTGATCAAAAATCAGCTACTCGGTATTGAAGGTACCTTTTCATGGGACGGGATTACAACTGACCGGCAAAAAGCTCCGGTTGGAATTTATATTGCCTGGTTTGAGGTCTTTAACTCTTCGGGTACAGTCAAAAAATTCAAAAAACAGTTTGTGTTGGCTTCCAAAATGTAAGTTAATCAGCTTAAATTCCAATTTAATAGAGAATAAACATCAAAGATTTTCCTATATTTGCAACTGATTAAGAAAGATAGTTGAGGGGACGACAGTCCCCTTTTTCCATTGAAAATGAATAGTCTGGATAAAATACAGGAACTCATCAGCCGCTGGCTTGCCGGTAAGGATTTCTTTCTGGTAGAAGTAAAACTATTGCCAGGCAAATTACTGGTTTACCTGGACTCGCAATCTGGAATTCAATTAGATGAATGTGCAGATCTGAATCGTTTTTTGTTTAATCAGCTGGAAGAATCAGGCTTTACGCAAAGCCATACAATCGAGGTCTCATCACCGGGGCTGGAGCATCCTTTTAAGGTTAAGCAGCAATACTTAAAAAATAAAGGCAAGAACATCAGGATTCAAACAACAGAAGGTGAGCAATCAGAAGGCTTATTAATTGATGCTGATGATTCTTCCTTCACAATCCGGACACGGCCAAAAAAGAATAAACCAAGTGAAGAAATTAGTTATAATTACGAATCAATAAAAGAAGCAACATCCGTAATCTCATTTAAATCTGACAAGAAATTCAACTTTAAAACAAGTTAATAATGGAACATGATGTATTGATAGAATCATTTCAAGAGTTTAAAGACTTTAAGAACATTGACCGGCCTACTATGATGAGTATTCTGGAAGATGTATTTAAGGCAATGGCCCGAAAGAAGTTCGGACCCGAAGCCAATATCAATGTTGTAATCAACATTGACAAAGGAGACCTTGAGATCTGGAGAAGCCGTACGATTGTAGAAGATGGTATGGTTGAAGACCCATCTTTACAAATTGCTTATTCTGAAGCAATCAAGATTGAACCTGATTTTGAAGTCGGAGAAGAGGTTGCTGAAGAAGTCCCCATCCTGTCCTTTGGCAGAAGAGCTGTTCAGGCTGCATTACAGAACCTGAGATCCCGTGTAAATGACCTTGAAAAAGACAGCATCTACCGTAAATATAAAGACCGCGTTGGAGAAATCGTAACAGGAGAAGTTTATCAGGTATGGAAACGTGAAATCCTGGTTTTGGATGATGAAGGACATGAACTGATTTTACCTAAAGATCAAATGATCCCGACTGATTTTTATAAAAAAGGGGATGCTGTAAAAACAGTTGTTTTACGGGTTGAAATGGCCGGAAGCAACCCAAGAATTATTCTTTCAAGAACAGCACCGGTCTTCCTGGAGCGGATGTTTGAAATGGAAGTACCTGAAGTTTTTGACGGATTGATAACCATCAAGAATGTGGTTCGTGAACCGGGAGAAAGGGCTAAAGTTGCAGTTGAATCTTATGATGACCGTATTGATCCGGTTGGAGCTTGTGTAGGAATGAAAGGTTCAAGAATTATGGGAATAATCAAAGAACTCAGAAATGAAAATATTGATGTTATTAATTATACCAATAACCTTCAATTATACATTCAGCGTGCCTTGAATCCTGCAAAAATCACTTCAATTAAAATTGATGAAGAAAACAAGCGTGCTTCTATCTATATGAGACCAGACCAGGTTTCATTGGCTATCGGTAAAGGAGGAAACAACATCAGGCTTGCAAGTAAACTCACAGGCTATGAAATAGATGTTTACCGTGATACTGAAGATGATGAGGACGAAGATGTTGAGTTGGATGAATTTACAGATGAAATTGATAAATGGATTATTGAAGAATTAAAAAAGATCGGATGCGATACAGCAAAAAGTGTCTTAAAACTCAGTGTGGAAGAATTAGTTCAACGTACCGATCTTGAAGAAGAAACTATACATGATGTAATAAAAATTTTGAAATCAGAATTTGAATAATCAGCACTATGAGTGAAATCTATCACTGCCGGCTTCCGGTAGCTTAACAAACAAGAATAAAGATGGCAGAAAAAGAAGTTCGTATTTCCAAAATCCAGAAGGAATTTAGTATTGGCCTAGATCACATTATTGACTTTTTGACTAAAAAAGGGTTTTCAGTGGACAAGAATCCCAATGCTAAAATTTCTTCGGATGCGTATGCATTGTTGGCAGAGGAGTTTGCAAAGGATAAGGAAATCAAGAAAGAAGCAGAAGACATTACCCGTGAAAAACTTAAAAAAGAGAATACTGTCATTGAGGCTAAATCAGCAGCCGAAACTCCGGAAATAAAGGAGATTGAAAAGGAAACTGATGTTCGCGAATCACTTGAAAATCTGAAACTGGAGATTGCAGTTAAAGAATCAAAGAAAAGAAAAACAAAAAAGACAGAGAAAGTACCGGAAACTGAAATTATCAAAGCAAAAGCGAAAGTTAACGGACCTAAGATTGTTGATAAAATCGAGCTGGAAGAAAAACCAAAGACTAAAATAAAGAAAGTTAAAACTGAATCCGAAGCTGAAAAAAAGACTGAGAAGAAGGCGAAAAAACCAAAAAGCCCTAATGAAGAAACTCCGGCTGTGGAAACAGAAGCTGTAGAGAAAAAGGTAGCACGCGGAAAGAAGAAAAAAGAGGATGAAACCCGGCCGGTAATCGAAGAAACGCCTGTTGCAGCCAGTCAAACAGAAACTGAACCTGTTATCGCTCCTCAACCCGAAGAAGTACAGCCCACTGAGCAAGAAAAGGTCAAAGAAGAACCGCAAAAGGAAGAAAAAGAAATCACTTACAAACCTTCAACTATTGAAAGACTGACAGGTCCAAATATTGTCGGGAAGATTATCCTGCCTGTTGAACCGGTCAGAAAAAAGCCAGTTGCAACTTCCTCTGATGACATATCCAAAAAGAAACGTAAGCGTACCGATAAAAAAGTTAACATTAAAGCTGTTGAGAAAAAGCAACCACCAAAACAAAGTGGATGGCAGAAACCAACACCTGATACCAGAAGACCCAAAAGGCCTGAACCGGTTACCGAAATCACTGACAAGGACATTCAAGAACAGATCAAAGCAACCTTAGCTAAGTTAAGCGGAGGTAAATCAAGATCCGGTGCTAAAATTCGCAAAGCAAAGCGTGAAGCTGCAAAAGAAGAAGCTGCTCAAACAACAGCAGATGCAGCAGCAGAACAGAAGACGATTAAAGTGACTGAATTTGTTACAGCCAACGAACTGGCAAAGCTTGTGGATGTTCCCGTAACCCAGATTATTTCTGCCTGTATGTCACTTGGAATGTTTGTGTCAATCAATCAGCGGCTGGATGCAGAAACACTCTCAGTTGTTGCTGAAGAATTTGGTTATAAAGTTGAATTTGTATCAGCTGAAGTTCAGGATGCCATAGCCGAAGAAGAAGACAAAGCTGAGCAATTAAAATCACGGCCTCCGATTATTACGGTTATGGGACATGTGGATCATGGTAAAACTTCACTACTTGATTATATCCGCAAAGCCAATGTTATTGCTGACGAAGCAGGAGGCATTACCCAGCATATCGGAGCCTATTCCGTAACGATGGAGAATAACAAGAAAATTACATTTCTTGATACTCCCGGTCACGAAGCATTTACTGCCATGCGTGCACGGGGTGCTAAAATTACAGATGTGGTCATTATTGTCATAGCAGCTGATGACAGTGTGATGCCGCAAACCGTTGAAGCCATCAATCATGCCCAGGCTGCCGGTGTTCCGATTGTTTTTGCATTTAATAAAATGGACAAACCCGGTGCAAGTGCTGATAAAATCCGTGAGCAACTTTCTCAGATGAATATTCTGGTTGAAGAATGGGGTGGAAAATTTCAGACACAAGAAATATCCGCCAAGAGTGGTATGGGCATCCGTTCACTTCTTGATAAGGTAATTATTGAAGCAGACATGCTGGATCTTAAAGCCAATCCGGAACGGAATGCCAAAGGTACCATCATTGAATCATCTCTTGATAAAGGGCGTGGGTATATTGCGACCGTTCTGGTACTTAACGGGACCCTTCGAAACGGTGATGTGGTACTTGCCGGATGTTACAGCGGCCGGGTAAAAGCAATGTTTAATGAACGGGGAGGCAAAATTGAATCAGCAGGTCCTTCCACACCTGCCATGATTCTCGGGCTTACCGGAGCACCCCAGGCTGGTGATCAATTTCATGTCTTAAATGATGAACGTGAAGCCAGAGATATTGCCAATAAACGACTTCAGCTTCAGCGTGAGCAAGGAATCCGTACACACAAACATATAACACTTGATGAAATCGGAAGACGTCTTGCAATTGGTTCTTTTAAAGAACTCAATATCATTGTTAAAGGTGATGTTGACGGGTCTATTGAAGCCTTGGCCGATTCATTATTGAAGCTTTCAACCGATGAAGTTCAGGTCAATATTATTCATAAATCTGTAGGAGCCATTACCGAATCAGATGTTATGCTGGCCTCCGCATCGAATGCCATTATTGTTGGTTTTCAGGTCCGGCCTACACTAAACGCAAGAAAACTGGCTGAGCATGAACAAATTGATATTCGTTTATACTCCATCATTTATGATGCAATCAATGAAGTTAAATCTGCAATGGAAGGAATGCTGGCATCTGAATATGAAGAAAAAACAGTATGCAATGTTGAAGTTAGAGAAACATTCAAAATTCCAAAAGTCGGAACAATAGCCGGCTGTATGGTTTTGGATGGTAAAATAACAAGGAACACCAAAATTCGGGTAATCAGAGACGGAATTGTTGCCTTTACCGGTGAACTTGCTTCACTCAAGCGATTTAAAGATGATGTAAAAGAAGTCACTTCCGGATTTGAGTGTGGACTAAATATTGCCAACTACAACGACATCAAAATTGGCGACATCATTGAAGGATATGAACAGGTGGTCGTTAAACGTACGCTGGTATAATCTATTTACCGGTACTCCCGAATCCTCCTCTCCCCCTTTCAGTTTCTACCAGTTTTTCAACTTCTGTCCATTCAACCTGCTCGTAGCTGGCAACCACCAGCTGGGCAATTCTTTCACCATCTTCAATGGTATAAGGTTGAGCTGAATGATTTATCAGAAGTACTTTTAATTCACCCCGATAATCAGCATCAATTGTACCCGGAGCATTTAAGACTGTAACCCCATGCTTAAATGCCAACCCGCTGCGCGGTCTCACCTGGCCCTCGTACCCGGCAGGAATCTCAATAAACAAACCTGTTGGAACCAACTTCCACACACCGGGTGGTAGTGTTATGGGTTCATTTAATTCTGCTTTCAAATCCATTCCTGCTGCATGTATCGTTTCATATGCAGGTAACGGATGCTTTGATTGATTTACAATTCTAATTTTCATTTGACATACACTTTAAACCAGTTTTTTAATTTCTGAAAAGCTGTAACGAACATAAAACAGGAACCAGCTTACGATACCAAATAGTTTAATGGCATCTTCTAAAAATGAATCTTCTGGAATTGGCATAGGTACTACATCAATGATCCTGCTGGTACCTATCAGTAATGCTGCCAGTAAAAGCAACAGGTATTCAGAGTTAATCAGCAGATCACGATAGATCACTGCATACAACAGAATGACATTCGCATATACCAGATAGACCGCATTTTCAGGAATTCCGAAATAAAATGGGAAAACTTCTTCATGAAGCTGAAACAAATCATCCAGCATCAGTAAGATCGAAAGTAGCCCGGAAACAAACAAAAACCTACGAACCCTGCTCTTCGATTCGGTAGCCGGAATCACCCTTGAGGCCAACAAACTTATTGCTGCGCTTGCACACCAGAGCATAATTCCTACATTGCTGAAAAAGCCCAAATAAAAAGGTGAGTTGGTAATCTCAGCCGGGTCTTGAGTAAAATGATCTAATTCAATATTAAATTGAATACCCCAAAAAATTACGATTGAAAGCAAAGCTGTAGTAGCTCCGTAAATAATAACCAGAATCAGGGTGATGTTTCGGAACTGTTCGCGAAGTGTCATTACGATTGGTGCATAGGCAAATTAAAATCAAACTTTGGCAATTTATCGGACTTTGTTCATAACTCGTAATTCAACTGGCTTTATTCAAAATCATCCCATTTCTTGCATTAACCCCCTTTTCCGAAACTACGCGTTTCTCCTGGCGTAAACCGCTTCTGTTATTGATTAGTTATGAAGAAAAGTACCTGTGTTGATTTTGATTTATTATCTGCCCGCGCAATTAGAAGCATAGAGTTGATTGCTCAGAAAGACAATCTTACCCGTCAATTTATTGATGAACTTTATACTTCTGCCCGCTATCACGATTTTTTTAATCATTATTCTGATGAATCTGCAAATGAATTTATCAGGCAATATGCTTCTAGAAAGGCATTATATACTTTACAAGGTAAACAACTGGAAGATGAAAAACTCGAAAATGATTTAAAGTTCAGAACACTGGCTGAGAAATATTTTGAAGAAATCCTTCAAAAAAAACTTTTTGACCTTCAATGTTTATGGAGAGCCGGCAAAAAGCATCTTGAAAATGTACTGGTCACCCGTGATTTTCTCCATCTGGAATTCGACATCCACAACATACCCTTTCTGAAACCTGTTACCCGGTATGAACTTGAAATCTATCTTGATTATCTTAATTCAACCGAAACGCAGGCTGATCATAATTATAAATGGCAGGATTATAACCAGTTCAAATCTGCCTATGACAAAGGAATGATGGACCAGATTCCTGAATGGTACCGGTTCTATGATCAAGCACTCGGGATTGAATCGCTGCTACACTACGATGACATAAAAGGGAATAAGGAAAATTCATTATTGGCTCGGTTCTATGAAAATACTGAGGCTAATAATGATTTTTCAGAGCAAAAACCTGAACTAGAGTTTAATTTTAATACCCTTGAGTTTTTTGTTCACACATTTGAAGATCGTAATACCATCCGCACCTTCACAGTCGCTGAACGAAAACACCCGGACCTTGACAGTAACAAGCGGTTGCTGGATGCTTTTAACTTACTTTTTCATACGGAGGAAGAAATCAGCATCTCTGGGAAAGGGAATTGGAAAGAACTTCTGATTGATACTGCAGGGAAACTTTATAAACAAAAGATAACCCAAAGTATGAAAGAGATTTTTACTGAATATTCATTACGAATCAACAGCGGAATTGCCTGTTCAGCTGCCCGTGAGAACAGTCTGAACAATTTCTATGCGAGTCAGGCAGAACATTATCGGAAAAAAATTATTGCTGCCCGAAAAGCAAAGGGTGAACCGGCTGACTTTAATTATTAATCCTTCTCAGGAATTCAAACTATTCTTCTGCAAAATATCCGGTAGCCAATCTTCAAGTTTGTATTTGGTTACATCCAGATGATAAGATTTAATTCCCGCTTCTCTGGCACCCCGGATGTGCTGAATACTGTCATCAACAAATATGGTTTCACCGGGCTTTAAACGATTTTCACTGATTACCATCTGAAAAATCAGCGGATCAGGCTTTCTGATGCCAATGCTGCAACTGAAGTATAATTTTTCAAAAATCCGGTTCAACAAATGTTTCCCAAACTTCCTTTCAAGTTTTTCTGTGAAATCTTTGATATGAATGCGATTTGTATTACTGAGCAAAAAAAGTTTGTATTGTTCCTTTAAATCCAACAGGTAGTCCAGCCGTTTCCGGGGAATGCTGAATACCATACTGTTCCAGGCTGCATCTATTTGCCTGTCAGTAACCTTGCCTGTCAGCAAAGTTCTTACATGTTCTCTGAATTGCCTATTGCTTAATTTACCGGTTTCAAAATCATCAAAAAATGAAGCCTGTGATTTCCGCGAATAAAGTACTTCAAAATCTGAAATTCCCAGCTTCCTAAAAGACTCTGCTGCCTGTAAATAATCTACATCTATAATAACACCTCCAAAATCCAGAATGATATTTCTAACCGCCATACGCTTATTTAAAGTTGCAAATCAAGTACTTAACCCGAACTTTCGATGTTCTGCCTGAACGGATCAGTTGCCAATGGCCGCAAATAACAGAATGTGTATGTTGATTTCTCATATTTTAGTATTAATCTTTTTCAGTTTGTTAATGTTATTTTTGAAGAAATAAACGGAAGCCGAACGAAAGTTGTACTAAAACGTAGAAGCCTCCGTTTGTGGTCAGATTAAAAGCCAAACCATGTTAAGGATCACGTTTTTTTTATTTTATTTTTGCTTTACGCTCCTCTATGCACAGGCTCAAACTGCAGCACCTAAATACAGCAATGAATTTCTGTCCATTGGCGTAGGTGCCCGTGCGTTAGGAATGGGTGGCGCACAGGTTGCCGGTGTTCAGGATGCGACTTCTGCATTCTGGAATCCTGCAGGTTTATGCCAAAGTAAAGGAGATCTGCAGATTGCACTGATGCACAATGAATATTTTGCTGGAATTGCAAAATTTGATTATGCCACCGTTGCAGCACCTGTTGATGCAACCCGGACTGTTGCTGTTAGCCTAATGCGCTTTGCAGTAGATGACATCATTGATTCAACCGATCTGATTGATGCCAGCGGAAATGTTAACTACGATAAACTAAAAACATTTTCAGCAGCCGACTATGCCTTCCTGTTTTCCTACTCTGCCAAAACTGCAATTACAGGACTTCGTTATGGAGGTAACTTTAAAATAGTTCATCGCAAGGCAGGAAAATTTGCCAGTGCCTGGGGATTTGGCCTGGATGCCGGTATTCAATACGATAAAGGGAAATGGCGACTTGGAGCCATGGGAAAAGATATCACTTCCACTTTTAATGCCTGGAGTTTTAATACCTCCGAACTCGAAGATGTATTCATTCAAACCGGAAATGAGATTCCTCAAAACGGGCTTGAAATTACGTTGCCAAAACTGATTTTGGGTGTAGGATATCATATTCAGGCCGGAACCAGATTTTCCTTTCAGCCAGAACTCAATCTGGACATCACTTTTGACGGTAAAAGAAATGTCTTACTTAAAAGTGATCCAATTAGTGCTGATCCTAAAATTGGTATTGAAGCAGGCTACAATAACTTTCTGTTTCTACGTGCAGGAATTAATAATATCCAGCAAACCATAGATTTTGACGGAAGCAAATCTACCCTGCTCCAACCATCAATGGGTGTCGGACTGAAATTGCGAAACCTCACGATTGACTATGCTTTAACCAATATTAGCAGCAGCGGAGGAATTTTATATTCAAATGTGTTTTCGCTCAAATTAGATATTTTTAAACATGATCGTAACGATTAATTTAAAAACAAACAAATTTTAACGAAGGCTAAGCATCTTTACATGAAAAGATTTTATTTCCTTTTTTTCATTTTGATTTCCGGAATGCTTTCAGCCCAACCTTACCGGAACGAATGGATTACCTTTTCAGTAACCCAGCCTTATTCTGCACAACAATATGTGAAAATCAAGGTATGGCAGACTGGAATTCACAGAATCTCTTATGCTACACTAACCCAACTCCTCCCTGATTCAGTGATTTTTCCAAAACGTATCCAGCTTTTTTATAAAGGTGCCGAACAATTCATTCATGTAGAAGGAGAAGCTGATAATGTTTTCGACCCAACTGATTATATCGAATTTTACGGTCAGCGAAATGATGGTTCTTTTGATACTCAACTTTATGATTCAGCCCAATGGCAGGCAAATCCCTATTATAGCTTGTTTACCGATACCTCTGTCTATTTTCTAACAATCAATATTAATCCGGGTTTTCAGGGCAGAAGAATGATTATTGAAACAGCTAATGATTTTCAGAATTACCAGCCTTCTCCTTTCTTCATGCGGGATACAATAAAACTCTACACAAACAACTTCCATTATGGCTTTGTCCCCGGTGTAGGAAATAATTATTCGGCTTATGGGACTAGTCTGAGTTCTGATTTTAATGACGGTGAAGGATTTACCAGTAACCGGATCAGTGCCACTCAGCAAACATTTCCTTTAAGTACTCCAAATGTTTATACTGCCACTGCCGCAACTGCCACCATATCTACTATCTGGATTTGTGCAAACTCTCAGATCAGTAACTGGAATATTTCAGTTAACGGGCAGGTGGTAGGTGTAGCAAACAATACCGGCCCTACCCGCACAACCATCAATCAGCAGGTTCCATCCTCTCTGATTTCTTCAGGAACAGCAAATTTTGAATTTAATGCAACCTATACTTCAGGAGTTCAGTCAAATTTAATTCCCTACATCCGGGTCTTTTATCCCCACACCTGGGATTTTACCGGTGAGAATATACCCCGTTACCACCTGACAATCCTTGCTGATGCCATAACCGATAAAACCAGGATTGATTTTTCAAATTTTGCTCCCGGCAACTCAACTTCGCTTTGGCTTTATGTGTTCAGTGGCGATACCATCCGCAAAGTTCAGGTTTATCAGCAAGGAGTAACCTGCCAGGCATTAATTCCAACCTTCCTTTCAGATAAGAAAGCATTTCTTACAACTGAGTCATCAACCATTCCGGTTGGAGGATTAT
Organism: Bacteroidia bacterium; assembly: GCA_020847635.1. Lineage (GTDB taxonomy): Bacteria > Bacteroidota > Bacteroidia > AKYH767-A > OLB10 > CAADHD01. Next base: position 2,748 of record JADLBQ010000081.1, on the reverse strand, counting down.
ACATTGCTCCGGTTTCAACAGACCCGTCACATTATGCCCGATTTACCAACTTTGGATATCAGAACCTGCTAAACTCTGATTATCTGATTATTTCTCATCCTAAATTATGGACTAAAGCAACAGAATATAAAAATTACAGAAACAGCGCTTCTGGAGGAAGTTTCAATGTCCTTCTGGCTGACATTAACGAACTCTATGATCAGTTTTCCTGTGGTATAAGTAAGAATCCGCTGGCTATCAGCAACTTTTGCGATTTTGCTATTGATAAATACAACCAGCCTCCGAAATACCTGTTCCTGCTTGGCAAGTCAATCCGGTATGAAGATTCTCGGGTTCGTTCTGACTTATTCAGTTTAAATATGGTTCCGACTTACGGTGAGCCTCCTTCTGATATGAGGCTGGTATCACGACTCAATTCAAATGAATATAAACCTGAAATTGCTATTGGCAGGCTGGCAGCCCGTGATAATAATGATGTAGATATTTATATTGACAAAGTAATTTCACATGATCTTGCCCAGACTGAAAATTACAATGAATGGACCAAGCAAATCATTCATTTTGGAGGTGGAACAAATTCCTCAGAGCAAGCCCAGATCAAAGGCTATCTTGAACAATACAAAGAAATTATAGAAGATACTCTCTTTGGAGGACATGTTACAACAATCCTAAAAACAAATACTGATCCGATTCAAATTAATCAAAGTGCATTCCTTCAACAACGTATTAATGACGGAACAGCATTGATGACCTTTTTTGCACATGCTGCAGGTTCCACCTTTGACATCACAACCGATGCACCTGAGAATTATAATAATAAAGATAAATACCCGGTCATTCTGGCTAACTCCTGTTTTATCGGAGATATTCATGTTGAAGACAAACAATATAGTGAGCGGTTTATTCTGCTCAGAGATAAAGGTGCGATTGGTTTTATTGCCTCACCTAATGTAAGTTTCATTAATGAACAACCGCTTTATACGATTCCTTTATACAAACAAATTGCAGCCTATAGTTACGGAGAAGGAATTGGTGACTGCATGAAAAAATGTATTGATTCAGTCATTTACCCAACCCCGATAGTTGAAATATCGCAACGCATGGGAATGACTCTGCATGGTGATCCGGCAATCCGGTTATTCCCTAAGTTAAAGCCCGATCTGGCAATCACCACCTCTGATGTTTCATTCTCACCGGCCGAAGTCTCTTCTGAAATGGCCTCCTTCAACATGAGGCTGATTGTTCACAACTATGGTCATTCCATTGATAAAGCCTTCTTGATACGTGTTACCCGTAAATATCCCGATGGTTATACCCCCCGGAAATTTGAAATCATTCAGAATGCAATGCCATTTGCAGATACCCTTGATATAAGCATTCCCATGGATTTTGAACATGCTGCCGGTTTAAATCTGTTTGATATTGAAGTGGATGCCAACCTCCCTCCTGATATTGATGAACTTACTAAAACCAACAATAATCTTTACAACCTGCCATTATTGATTAAATCAAGTGACATTGTTCCTGTTTATCCGGCCAAGTATTCCATTGTTCCGAATTCTCAGATTATTTTAAAAGCCTCAACCAGCAATTTATTTGCACAGATGAAACCGTATCGTTTTGAGATTGATACTATTGACCGGTTTAACTCTGCCTTTAAACTGTCAACTGTTATCAGCAGTACCGGGGGGATTGTTCCCTGGCAACTATCCTTTCCCTTAGATGCAGACAGGGTATATTACTGGCGGGTAGCTAATGACAGCATTATGAGTGCCGATACTTCGGTTTCAAAAAATTATAAATGGAATGAAAGTTCATTCATCTACAAACCCGGAAAAACAGGATGGTCTCAGGCACACTACTCACAATTTAAAGAAGATGACTTAAAAAATGTAGTTTATAAAAATGAACCAGGATGGCTGGATACTACTTTTACTTTTGTAACTACTCAAACCCGGATTTTAGTCAATAATGCTGTTGATCCTGACGAAGTTCATGGTGCTCCTGCTGATTATTATATTGACAATACAATTATAGATTATGGAGGCTGTTATAATCAGATCAATGTGGCTGTTCTTGATTCGATTACCCTGGAGCCCTGGAATACCAGAGATCAGACTAACTTTGGTAACTGGAACAAATTTGGGACTGTTTTCCCGGGTTATGGGCTGAATTGCGGAAATGGCCCCGGTCGCAATCGTCCTGATTACTTCTTTGCTTTTAAAACCGACAGCCAAAACACTGCTTACCTCGATAGTCTTAACATGATGCTTAACAGCCCGTTAATTCAAGACGGAAGCTACCTGATCTTATATTCAATCAGGTATCCTAATTATAACAACTGGCCGGCCTCACTTAAACAAACCTTCAGTAATCTGGGAAGCCAGGTGATTTCACCCTCCTCCGTTCCTTTTTACTGGCAACCTTTTATAATCATATTACGGAAAGGTTACCCTAATGAAACTTCTGAAATTCTGGGTGATTCAACTAATAATATTATTCAGCTTGAAAAATATGTAGGTGGCTTCTGGGATAAAGGTTTCATAACTTCTGTTCCTATCGGCCCGGCCTTTCAATGGAGTGAATTACACTGGTCTTCATTTTCAGTTGAAGCAACGGGTAATGACAGCATTATGCTCTCAGTCATCGGAATAGATACTGCAGGAACGGAAACTGAATTATTGTCAGGGATTGGCCCGTCAACTCCTGATGTCTTGCTTTCTTCCATTAATGCAACTAACTATCCCC
>JADLBQ010000080.1 GCA_020847635.1 Bacteroidia bacterium | reverse complement strand
TTTTCAGTTCATATTTCTGTTGAATTGAACAACCAAGATTATAGTCAATCATCAGTTGAGCTAATTATTCACCGTCAATTAATTTAATTTTAGTTTCATTTTTTGGTTTGTAACCTGAAGTTTCCTTTGTAAAATTTGAAGTTGTAATAAAAATCCCCTTCTTAGCTCTCTGTCCTGCTAAGGTTCCGACAAATTTTTGAAGTTCCGGTCGGCTGGCTATCTTTCCCGTTTTCCAACGTTTAGCCTGAATATAAATTATATCAAGACCAGGTTTATCTCCCATAATAGCTCCGTCTATTCCTTCGCCTGTAACCTCAAATTTAACAGCCAGAGGTTCAATTACATCTCTGAATCTGTACTCTTTACTATCTGAGAAAAGTTTGAGTAACGGAAGCAATAATGCCTGATAGTTCTGAATCATCTTTTCTTTTTCAACTGAAATGACAGTATGGCAGGAGCTAAAATAAGCTGTCACCTACCTGATTTTGCTGCTCAAAAGTAAAAAGAATGGCTCGAAGCTATCATCATAAATCAGCATTATTCTCACATGGGTAGATCTAATCCTTTATCTATTGCTTTAAATTAACTGCCTTTCATAAAATTCCGCTTGCTAACTGGAATCTGGCTATCCTACTGAATACCCTAATCCTGAAACAGGCCCTGCGTCCAATTCTATATTTTTGTCAATACTTTAACAAGACATGGAAAAAGGTTACCAGGAAGTTGCCAGTTACTACGATCATTTATGGGCTGAAATAGAAAAGAAGAATCAATCCGGAATTCTAAGCAGGCACAGAATTATTCTTAATAAGCTTAAAAAGGCAGGTTTCAATTCAAAATCAACGTTACTTGAAATCGGATGCGGAAACGGAACACTCTCAGCTTATCTTGCCAGTAAGGCACCGGCTGGAAAAATTGATGCCGTTGACATAAGTGCGGCATCAATTGAAAATGCAAAGCGGAAACATGTAAGACGAAAAAATCTTGAGTTCTTTGTTTCAGACATGACTCATTTCAACATTAGCAATAAATATGATTTTATTTTATTTCCGGATGTATTAGAACATATCCCGGTTGAAGCTCATGACAATATTTTTAAAACTGTTAGGAATCTTTGCCATGATACTTCTTTGATTGCTATAAACTTGCCAACACCAAGAAGCCTGCGATGGCATAAAAAAAATTCACCTGAACTGCTGCAAATCATTGATCAAGATATTGAATCGGATGTACTGATTAATAAATTATATAAAAACGATTTTTATCTGGTTACAAAAGAAACCTATGCACTTTACACTACCCAGCCGGATTATGAATGGTTTATATTTAAGGTTCAGAAAGAATTTAACCAGCTTGCATTCAAATCTAAATTTTCTGTACTTATCAATAATTTAAAGATCCGGATTCAAAACTTGGTTTAAATTAAACTTCTGATTCACTTCCATGTGATCAGACATCCATGTTTTCATGCTAGCAGGTTAAAGTATAAACTCTGGATTGATTCATTTAAAATGATCTTCCTTGAAAATTTCTGCCTCTGTATATTTATTTCCCAAGGGGTACGCTTAAAAAAATATGCGTAATGGAAACTGTCTGCATTAGCAAATTTTACTGATTATTTATTCTGTCAGTAAGCAGAATGAATGCTCTGCCCCTGCTCTTGTAAAGTGTAAAATCAGGATCGGAGTGCTTTGGCAACCGGATGCACCTGTTCACTTAGACATAAAGGGGGAACTTCTTCATCAAATCATTCACATCCTTTTTAACAGCAGCAATCACCTTTTCATCTTCATGATGAATAATAACCTTATCAATCAAAGCGGCAATCCGTTTCATGTGTGTTTCTTTTAACCCGCGGGAAGTTATTGCAGGGGTTCCGATCCGGATTCCTGAAGTTACCATAGGTGATTTATCATCAAAAGGCACCATATTTTTATTGACTGTTATATCTGCTTTAACCAGGGCATTTTCGGCCTGCTTTCCCGAAATATTTTTCGAGCGAAGGTCAATCAGCATACAATGATTTTCTGTTCCACCTGAAATGATTTTATATCCTTTAGCTAAAAACTCATTAGCTAGAACTTTAGCATTCTTAATAATTTGTAGACTGTATTTAAAGAAGTCATCTGTCAAGGCTTCACCAAAAGCAACTGCCTTAGCTGCAATAACATGCTCCAGCGGCCCGCCCTGGGTCCCGGGAAACACTCCGCTGTCAAGAATTGATGACATCATTCTTAGTTCTCCTTTAGGCGTTTTCAATCCCCAGTGATTTTCAAAATCATTACCCATTAGGATCATACCTCCCCGCGGACCCCGGAGTGTTTTGTGGGTTGTAGTAGTAACTACATGACAATGAGGAAGGGGGTCATCTAACAAGCCGCGCGCAATTAATCCAGCAGGATGAGCAATATCAGCCATCAGAAATGCGCCTATTGAATCCGCAATTTCACGTAGCCGTTTGTAATCCCAATCCCTGGAATAAGCAGAAGCTCCGCAGATTATAAGCTTTGGTTTTTCACGATGAGCAACCTGGGCTACTTCGCTATAGTCAACTCTTCCGGTTTCACGGTCAACCCCATAGAAAACAGCATGGTACAACTTACCTGAAAAGTTAACCGGTGATCCATGAGTGAGATGCCCTCCATGCGAGAGGTTGAATCCGAGAATCTTGTCACCGGGTTTCAGAAGTGCCAGCATCACTGCTGCATTAGCCTGGGCTCCTGAGTGAGGCTGTACATTTACCCAGGCAGCATTGAATAATTTCTTTGCCCTGTCAATCGCAAGGGTTTCAATTTCATCAACAACCTCACATCCTCCATAATACCTTCTTCCGGGCAAACCTTCAGCATATTTATTTGTCAGGCAGGTACCCATTGCTTTCATCACATCCTCCGAAACAAAATTTTCAGACGCAATTAACTCCAGGCTTTCGCGCTGACGTTTTAATTCTTTTTTAATCAGGTCAAAAATGATCATATCCTTTTTCATAGTCTTTGATAGTTATGAGAAATCAATTTCAGTACTGTCACCAATATTAAGACTTTGGCTAAGTCCCTTTAAGGAAGCATCACTGCCAATGATTGAATGATGTAATACAGCAGTGGAAATATGCGAATAACTGCCAATGATTGAATTTGAAATTATGGAGGATTCAATAATAGTATTTTCATCGATTGAAACATCAGGTCCGATGATGCTGTTATTAATTCTGCAGTTGGTCCCGATTACGGTTGGCTGAATAATGATTGAATCGGGGAAACTATACTCGCGCAGGTCTTTACCCATTCGCTTCAGCAGGGTTGCATTGGTTAACAGCAGGCTTTCCTTATTACCACAATCGAACCAGTTACCCGTAATAAATGAACAGAATCTGATCCCTTTTGCCAACATGATCTCAATAGCATCGGTCAGGCTGAACTCATCTGAATCGGATTCCTGTTTTTTATGAATTTCTCCCAGGGAATTAAACAACAAATCTGATTCACGTATATAATACACACCAACCAATGCAAAATTGGATTTTGGAATGGCAGGTTTTTCCTTAACCCGGATAATAAGTCCCTCATCATTCACTTCGGCAACTCCAAACTGTCTTGGATCACTGACCTTTTTGATTCCTAAAGCCGAATGTGGATAGTTACGAATTGCTTTCAGATCAAAATCAACGATGGTATCTCCCAAAATAATCAGCAGTTCATCTCCGGATCTGACATAATCTCTGGCTGTCCATACAGCATGACCGGTTCCCCGCCTTGGCTCCTGGACTACAAAAGAAGCCCTTAATTTAGGGTACCTGCTTCTCACATATCCTTCAATCTTGTCTCCCAGATAGCCAATAATAAAAATAAAATCATCAGCACCCTGAATAAGTTGCTGATCAATAATGTGAGAGAGAATGGGTTTACCGGCAACTGGTACCAAAGCCTTTGGCTGAGTATGTGTATGCGGGCGAAGTTTACTCCCGATTCCGGCAACCGGAATAATAACTTTCATTCCTTTGGATTCAATTAGAAGGGCAAAAATAGGGAATACCAGTTACTGGCTCATCAGCGGTTCACTCCTTTTCTTCTGCTCAGGGTTATTATTGCATTATGACTAAGAAATTGCTGGTTGTTTTAATAGCACTGATTGCTGTCCCGGTTCTCATAATTGTAAACTTTCAGCTGATTTCACTGATTACCTCCTTTTATATCTCCGCTGATTTCTCAAAAATCCAAAAACCTGATTTGATTGTCATTCCCGGTGCCGGAGCTCCTGACAGGAATCTGAACTTTTATTTTATCGGAAGAGTGGAACAGGCAGTAATTGCCCATCAACATTTTCCAACTGCCAGAATCCTTTGCATCGGTCGTGATGACGGTGGTTATTATCATGAACCCCAGGATCTGAAAAATGCTCTCATGAAAAACGGAATTCCTGATTCAGTTATCTTAACAGATTCATGTGGTTTTGACACTTTTGACACCGTACTGCAGCTAAAAGAAAAATACCACGGATACCGGATGCTGATTATAAGTCAGAAAATTCACCTGGAAAGAATTATTTTCTCAACTTTAATTATGGGGATTAAAGCAAAAGGATTGCCGGTTACAAAGAAGTATCCTTACCGTCTTCCACAGTATTTCAGGAACAGGGAAATAATCTCACGAACCATGACTACACTCAAACTAATGCAATACACTATCCGTACTGTTTTCAGCTAAGCTGATTATCTTCTGACAAATTTCCCATTTGCCAGCTGCATACCGTTTTTGTCATGAACCCTAAAAAAGTAAACCCCAGCCGAGAAAATGGATGTACGAATTATATTTTCTACTCCTGAACGTTTCTCAGATATCAGAAGTTTTCCATCTACAGAGAAAATCTCTGCCCGATAAAGATTGCCAGCCTGTAATCCGTCAATACGCAAATTACCGGTCTCATTAATATATATCAGGATGGGAGAGGCATCCGGCTGAAGAATATTACTCACCGGTGAAACCAGAAATTGCAATGAATCGGTTGCTGCCGGAATTCCTAAAGCACTACAGGGAAATGGGAGATCACCTGAAGTTAAATTAAACCTGAAAGTATAATTCCCGGCTGATAACGGAGTAACCACAAACGTATCAGTATGAGAACAGATATAGGCCAGCATTCCGGTACAATGCAGGGCTGAGGCTTCAATAGTATTCCCATTTAGGATATGAAGTTGCGAATGCTGATCACAAGACCCACTTGAGAAAGAAACAGCTACGTAAAATTTAATTGTATCATCAGCATCCGGATTGGAAGGCTGTAGGGTAATCGAATCAATCCATTGGTTTTGAGCTGATGCTGCAATTGAAAACAGAAGTAAAAGCAGAAATAAGTTTAGAAAATACTTCATCATCAGGCTATTGATAATACAAAATTAAAAATTTGAATCACATTACAATGACCGGTCTTATTCAAAACAATACTTTTGCCCGTATGCAAAATCAATCTGTAGCTGCCGGGCTGCAACTGAATAGAGAGATTATTCGCAAGGCTTTTACACTGATGTGTACAGCTAAAACTATGGCTGAATGGTTTGAAAAGAATTTTCAGACCGTTGTAAAATATGTTCATGCAACTTCCCGGGGTCATGAGGCCATTCAAATTGCAACCGGACTTTTTCTACAACCTCAGGATTATCTTTCAGCATATTACCGGGATGACAGCTTACTGCTAAGCATTGGAATGACACCTTATGAACTGATGCTCCAACTAATGGCCAAGCGGGAGGATCCGTTTTCAGGAGGCAGGCTTTATTATTCACATCCCAGTTTGAAACGGAATGATATGCCAAAAATTCCTATGCAGTCATCAGCAACCGGCATGCAGGCAATACCGGCCACCGGTTTGGCCATGGGAGTTCAATACCTGGAAAACATCAACCAACATCCTTATAAAGGAAAAGACCGGCCGGTTGTTGTTTGTTCACTTGGTGATGCATCCGTAACGGAAGGTGAAGTGGCAGAAGCATTTCAGATGGCAGTTCTGAAAAAACTCCCGATTATTTATTTGGTTCAGGATAATGAATGGGATATTTCAGCCAATTCAAAAGAAATTCGCGCAATGGATGCTGCCGAATATGCACGTGGATTTAAAGGTCTTGAAGTATGCAGAGTTGAAAACGGTTTTGATTTTCCGGAGTGTTTTGAAAAACTGAGTTACGTTTTCAGTTCTGTGCGAAAAGAACGCAGGCCGTTTCTGGTTCATGCGAAGGTTCCCTTGCTGAATCATCACACCTCAGGAGTACGCAAAGAATGGTACAGGGATGATCTCCCGGAACATGAAAAACGGGATCCTTATCCTTTTTTGAAATCAATACTTCCTGGCTGGGGAGTTCAAACTGATGAGATTGAACAAATTGAGAAAGCGGTATTGGAACAGGTAAGATCTGATTACGACAAAGCTTTAAGTGCTCCTGATCCGCTTCCGGAAGATTTATATACCCATGACTATGCGCCAACACCCGTTACTGAAGAAAAAGGTGAGCGCCAACCGACCGGTAAAGAGAAAACCGTTATGGTTGACAGTGCCCTTTTTGCAATTCGAGAGTTGATGGAAAAACATCCTGAATGCTTGTTTTATGGCCAGGATGTTGGCAGAAGATTAGGCGGGGTATTCAGGGAAGCAGCCTCTTTAGCTGAGCAGTTTGGTGATCACCGGGTTTTTAATACTCCGATTCAGGAAGCTTTTATAATCGGAAGTACTGTAGGAATGAGTGCTGCCGGATGTAAACCCATTGTTGAAGTTCAGTTTGCAGATTATATCTGGCCCGGTTTAAATCAGTTATTCACAGAAGTAAGCAGATCAAACTATTTGTCCAATGGTAAGTGGCCTGTTAGCTGCATTATTCGTGTTCCGATTGGTGCTTATGGCAGCGGTGGCCCCTATCATTCCTCAAGTGTTGAGAGTGTTGTCCTTAATATCAAAGGAGTAAAGGTGGCCTACCCGTCAACAGGAGCAGACCTGAAAGGGTTGCTTAAAGCAGCTTATTACGATCCTAATCCTGTTGTAATTTTTGAACATAAAGGTTTGTACTGGTCAAAAATTAAAGGTACTGAAGGAGCTAAAACTATTGAACCCGATTCTGATTACATTATTCCATTCGGCAAAGCACGACTCGTTAAGGAAGTTTCTGCTGCTAAGGCAACTTTTGCAACAGTAATTACCTATGGAATGGGAGTTTATTGGTCACTGCAGGCTGAAAAAAACTTTAAGGGAAGACTAGAAATTATAGATTTAAGAACATTAAATCCGTTAGATGAAGTAGCTGTCTTCAACTCTGTAAAAAAGACCGGCCGTTGTCTAGTATTGACTGAGGAAACATGGAAAAACTCCTTTGCTGAGGCCTTATCCGGACGAATTGCTCGAAATTGTTTTCAATGGCTGGATGCTCCGGTTGAATTGCTGGGTGCCGAGAATCTGCCAGCTATTCCGTTAAATAGTGTGCTTGAACAAACCATGATTCCAAACGCTGAAAAAGTATCTGTTGTACTTGAATATCTTCTTAATTTCTGAACCGGTTAATAGCCGGCCCGTATCTCACCTGTTACAATATCAGGACGAACCGACATGACCGGAATCTTTGACTGGTTTACAACCTGAGTTGCCCATGTACCCATTAACAATCCGGTAATACTGGGCTCCTGCTCAGTCATTATTATGACTAAATCGGCATGAACTTCTTCTGCATAATCCATTGTCATTTTAGCCAGGTTATCTCCGGCTTTATAATTAACATCACAACCGATCTCCAGTGACTTGAGCCATTCTTCAACCTGAGTTACCTTAATCTTAAATTTTCTGATTCTGTCCTCATTCGAGAAATTAATCAGCCCGATAATATGAATATGGGCTCCATACAATCTTGCCATTTCAACTGCATGATTAACTTTTTGACGGGAAGTAGCTGAATCATCGATCGGAACCACAATTTTCTTGAAGCCGATTTTGGTTGCAAAAGTCTGAACCGAAATAACCGGGCAAGAAGCTTCCATCACCACCTTTCCAGTATTGGTTCCAATCGTAAATTTCTGATAACCACTGGCACCATGTGTTCCCATAATAATAACATTAATACCCGTTTCCTTTGCTACTACTGCAATTCTCTTGTAAATCCTGCCAACGGTTGTCATGGTCTTAACTTCAACTCCGGCTTCTAGTTTTATTTTCCGGGCAAGTTCATCTAACTTCAGATTTGCCTCATTTTCCGACTCTTTCTCATAACTCTTACTAAAAGCACTAACCAGTGCTGTTGTGAAAGAGGCCGATTCAATCACATGCAACAGAAGTATCTCAGCCTTATTTAACTGAGCCATGTGAACAGCATGTTCAAGACTTAGCTTTGCAGTGTCTGAAAAATCAAAAGGAATGAGAATTTTTTGGATTGAGGAAGGTTGCGCATTCATAGTATGTATGGTTTAATAGGTTACAATAGGTGTAAGATCACGCAAAGTTGGCCTTATTGAAAGTACCGGAATTGAAGAATTGTTTATGATTTCCTGTGCCGAAAAACCAATAAACATTTCAACCCAGTTTATCTCCTGCTGGGTCATAATAACTATTAAATCGGCATCAATCTTTTCTGCATATTTTAAAACACTATCTGGTACATCATCGCCTCTTATTATTTCTGTTACACAGTCAATGTTGTAATTTATAATATAACTTCTCACCTGCTCCATCTGCCGGTTCAGCCTGTTTATTACAAATTCATCATCCGTTTCAAGAATGGACAACACATAAATGGTAGAACCAAAAAATTGAGCTAACTCAACAGCCTTAACAACTTTCTCCTTTGTTTCCTTTGTTAAATCCAGTGGAAGCAGAATCTTCTTACAGCCGCTCTTATGATCTTTCCCTTTGATTGTAATTACCGGGCAGTTAGCTTCTTTAATCACTCTGGCAGCATTGGAACCCATTACCTTCTTCTTTATACCTACAGCCCCATGAGTACCCATAATTATAAATGATGCCCCGGTTTCTTCAGCCAACTTGACAATTTCATCATAAATTTTCCCTTTTCGAACCGTTGTATTTAATCTCAATCCGGTTTCCTTCTCAACTTCTCGTGCAAGTTTGTCAAGCCTTTGTTTTGCCTGTTCCTTTACAGGGTCTTCGTAAGGCTGATCTTTAAAAAGATATTCGAGGGTTGCCAGCATATCCTCATCAATAACATGAAGCAATAAAATCTCCGAATCCGAAAACCTGGCAATATTGTATGATTGTTTTAAAGCAATAATGGATTGTTCTGAGAAATCAATTGGGACAATTATGAATTTTTTCGAAGTACTCATTTAACCTACCTTTGTTGGCTAGCAAAAGTAATGAAAGAAGCCATGCAGCCAATTCCCGAATCTGAACTCATTCTAAACCCAGACGGCAGCATTTATCACTTGCATCTATTACCTGAAGATATTTCAACGACAATCATCAATGTGGGTGATCCGGACAGAGTTTGCACGGTAAGCAGCTTTTTCGATAAAATTGAAGTGAAAAAGCAAAAACGTGAGTTTATTACTCATACAGGTACTTATAAAGGGAAACGTCTGACCGTTATTTCTACCGGAATAGGGACTGATAATATTGATATTGTTTATAATGAATTGGATGCTTTAGTCAATATTGACCTGAAAACCCGAACCATAAAGGATAAACATACAGCCCTGAACCTGATCCGGATTGGTACTTCAGGTGCTTTACAGGAAGATATCCTGCCAGATTCCTTTGTATGCTCATCTCATGGCTTGGGCCTTGACGGATTGATGAATTATTACTTCACCGATGCAGCCTCTGAAGATAAAGATTTGAATGAAGCATTTGCTGACTATCTGCCAAATGATTGCCGCTTTCCCCGGTCGCCTATTGTAAAAGCCTCAGATTTCCTTTTTGAGAGGATTTCTTCTCAAATGAATACCGGAATAACTGCTTCCTGTGCCGGATTCTACGGACCTCAGGGCCGGATGCTCAGGCTTCAACCCTACCGCCATGACCTTCTTGACAAACTAACAGCCTTTCGGTTCGGAAATCACCGAATTACAAACTTTGAAATGGAAACAGGTGCTATGTATGGGCTGGCAAAACTATTAGGTCACCGCTGTTGTTCAACGAATGTGATCATTGCTAACCGGATCAGACATGAATTTTCGGGTAATCCGGCTAAATCTGTGAATGAACTGATTGCAGTAGTATTGGACAAAATCATTAAATTCATTTAATAATCTTACATAACCGGTTAGTACCGTAACCCTGATTTTTATCATAGGTTTAACATGCTGTATAGAAGATACATGCAATGAATAACCTCATAAAAAATCCAGCACCCATTTACACGACATTATTTCTGATAACCCTTTTTCTTTCTTACAATACATTTGGTGCAGTCACAGTAACACCTGCTCCTGATGGCACCGGACTCAATACATCTCCCGGTGCTTTTTTAAATATCGGAGATATTGAAATCAGTGAAAACAACAAAGGTGATTTTGCCAAACAAACGAACAAAACATTGATTCTATCTGCACCAGCAGGGTTTGAGTTCCAGGCCGGAGCCGGCACCGTCAGTTATAACTGGTGGAGCGACTTTAACAGTGCCAGTATTAATGTAACCTTAACCACAATTACTGTAACCATTTCCGTTGGCAGCGCAAGCAGATTTGACGTATTAACAATCAGTGGAATTAAAGCCCGCGCAACTCTTCCAGCTGTTTCTGGCAATATTCTTCGAACCGGAGGTACCGCAACTGTTACAGGTGATGCAGCCGGTGGTGGAGTGAATCATGGATATCTGTCAAATATTACAGTAGTATGTATCACTACTCAAAATGGCAATTGGAGCAACCCTTCAACCTGGATTGGGGGAATTATTCCAGGCTCATCTGACTCTGCCATTATCAATCATACCATAACTGCCAATGTATCTTCAACGGTAATGCACCTTGCCATTAATTCCGGAGGAAATCTGACGTCAACTCAGCCTGTGACTGTAAACAGTACTTTTAAAATGAGAGGAACAGGGATCTATACCCATAATAACAACTCAAATGTTTCAACAACAATATTCAAAGGTTCTGAAGATTTCGGTGTGGCAACAACAATTGTGGTTAAAAAATGGTATAGTTTCAGTACTCCGCTGGCTCAGTATTTTTCAGGTAATTTTGGAAATGTCATTCTGGATGCCGGTGGAGGTAGTTACTGGGACCAAAAAGGCATGTTTTCGCCTAATAAAATTAAAGGAGATCTGACCATTTCCAGCGGAGGCATTGATCTTGATGCCGGTTCAGGAATGACAACAACATTAACCCTGCAGAATATTTTAGTTAACGGATCAGCAAACCTGCTTTTTACCAGAGGACCTGACCGCAACTTAACTCTCATAACCGGGAACTATACCGATGTAAGCACTTCACCCTATTTGTCAGCCATTATGTACCACACCTATGGAACACTGAACTGGCAATGCAATGGAACTTTTACCGTGAATCATGATTTTAGTGCCACCCAGGGTACCGGTTCCCAATCTGCTGTAGCTAATGTCACTATCACAAACGATTTGAATATTCAAGGTGGTTTATTTGATTTCAATTACCTGATCAATGGTTCATTGAACTTAACAGTCGGGGGTAATACTACAATCAGTTGCCCGTCTTCTGCCTGGAGTCACTTAATTCAATCCAATTCACAAGCGCTGATTTATACTACAACCAACTTATATTTGACTGGTAATTGTTCAGACAATTATCTGCAGGGAAGCATTGGTAATACAGATATTAATATTCTTAATGATTTCATTTCATCCGGAACAGATATTTTCCAATTCGTTTATCGTTCAGCTAACTCACTGCCATTTGACTTAACGGTTGGCAGAGATCTCATTATCAATAACGGAACCGTTTCTTTAGCAGTCAGCAATCAGACATTCAATGTTTCAATTGGCCGTAACTTGGTTGTCAATAACCCTTTAGCCTCATTTATCGGACAGGGCTATACGAGTGCATCCAATCCGGCACAGATGACAATAAATGGAGATTTTAATCTCAATGCAGGTACTGTTACGATTAACTCGGGCAGAGGGAATACAGTCTTCAATACCAGTGGGGATTTCAATATGTCAGGTGGAAAATTTGTAGGAATGCTTAACGGGGGAGCCGGCAACTGGGGAACAGCTGCTTTCAGCTTTAATAATATCAATTATACGGGAGGGGTCTGTTACTTTTTTGACAGCCGGATCACTGACGGCCGGCCGGTGACATTAAATGTTACCAATAATATGAATTTAAACTTTCCGGCCATCTCCGGAGGTAGCCATGTAGTTATGGGCATCCGTACAACTTCTTCAATTAATCCGGTATTTAATATGAATATCGGAGGAAATTTAACAATCAGTGGCCATCAGAGCTTTTATTTCCTATCGAATTCACAAAGTGGGAATGAAAGCATTTCAATCAATGGGAATTTTACAATGAATGGTGCGAAAGCCTATTTTGGAGGGAGTGATTTGGGTATAGGGGTACCTCATGATGTGACCATGCAGATTAATGGTGATGTAAATATAAATAACGGCCAGGCCTTTTTATCTTCATTAAATGGTCAGGCAACGGTTAATGTTGCTGGAAATGTGAATATAAATGGAGGAACATTAAATCTGAAATGGGATAACGGCCCTGCAACAATGAGTATTACTGGCGGATATTCACAATCGGGAGGTAATTTTAATTTTCATGGTTCCAACAATGTTTCGCTGGATTTAATCAGTGTAAATGTATATGGAAATTTTAATCAGACAAACGGTGTTTTAAACTTTGACTCCCGAGTTAGTACAGGTAACGCATCAAACCGTCTTAATCTTTATGGCCCATTTGTATCCTTTGGTGGAACGGGAGTCATTACTCACGCAAATCACCTGAGTTCAAATACTGTTTTTGGAAATATTTATTTTATTCGAAATGGAACTATTCAATTTAGCCGCACTTCAGCAACCCATGATATCAGGCATGTAAAAGAATTTATTACCAGTGAATGTACGGTGGATGCAACTTCCGCGTCAAATAATTTCCAAATTGCATCCTTTGTCTCAAATGCAACATTCTCCACTTATAATTCTTTGACAATTAACGGCACTCTGAATCTGGGAACAAGTGAAATTTTTGCCAGGCAGGAAACAGACTATTACTCAGCAGTTACTGTTAATAACAATGGGAAGCTGATAACAGCTCATCCGGGAGGTCTTTATTCCGGAAGTGCTTCTCCGTCAGCTATCAACTCAATGATCAGCGGAAAAAACAGAATGAATTATTATCTGTATCCGACAAGTACGATTGAGTACAACGGAACCTCTGACCAGGCAGTTACCGGAATACCGAATGGTATTGCAAACTCTATTCAACATAAATATGGAATTCTGAATATTAATTTCCAAGGAACACCTGACGTCAATTTTGTCTATCCGGAGACTTCCGGTGAAGTATTCATCCGATCGGGATTAATACTCACAGCTGGCGAATTTAATCTGGATAACGACCATGATCCAATCTCAGGCGGACGGGCTATTACCGTTGAAAACGGAGCCAACATCTCCAGAATAGCCGGTTTCATCAGAAGTGAAGTGTCTGACGGAAGCGCAGAGGTTCGCTGGAATATAACCTCACTGGGCACCTTCATTGTGCCATTTGGCTTCAATTCTTTAAAATACATTCCTTTCAGCTTAACAACAACAGCAGGCGTTGCCGGTGATGTTAGAATTGCAACTTACCATTCGAATCCTGCCAATATTCCCTATCCTCCGGGAGTTTTACATGTCAGAGATACAAATGGAATTGAAAATAGTGCAAAGACAGTTGACCGGTTCTGGAAAATTCTTGTCAGTGGCAATCCTACAACTGACTTAATTTTTAACGCAACAAACGGAGAAGTTGGAATTATCGCCAGCCCGGTTGCACAGCGATGGATACCGGCAAATAACGGATGGGAAATTCCACAGGGAATTCAGTCGAACCCCGGTCCATATTCCACTCTTGCAGCCGGGATTACAGATCTGGGAGGCTGGTGGACCTTATCAGCAGGGAACTCACCGCTGCCGGTTCAGCTTGTCTCATTCACTTCATTGTGTGAGAAAAGGCAGGTAAAACTCGAGTGGGCAACTGCATCTGAAATTAATAATGCCGGATTTGAAATCCAAAAGAATATTTCCGGAAATGAATTTAAGACGATTGGCTTTGTTGCCGGCCGGGGAACAACTTCTGGTTACTCCGAGTATGCATTCACCGATCCTGAAGTAGGAGATGAAGCAAACTACCGGCTGAAACAGATTGATTTTGATGGACAATTCCGTTTTTCAGAAACAATTCGTTCAAAAGGCTGTAAAAATCTGGCTAAAATTGAACTGCTTTCATCAAGCATTGAATCAGGCAACTTAATTGCAGTTATTCAATCAGAAGAACATACAGAAATCAAGATCCGGGTCTTTGATTCTCAGGCACGTTTAATTCATGAAACCAATGCTTCACTACAACCTGGATTAAACAAGATTGAACTTGGTAAGGAGATCGGCCAGGCTGTTTATATCTTCTCCATCTTTGAAATTCATGGCAGTTTCTCAATTTCAACCTATAAAGTACCATTAAAAAATTAAAAATCACTTATATAAACGATTCACGATAGAATCAACATTTAAATTGGCATAATTATTTCTAACTAAAATATATTGATGATCGAGTAATGATACAAGTTTTCCCTTTTAACTATCAACATAACCTGATTGCTGCTCATGCTCATGAAATCAGACGAAAAGTTTTTGTTATTGAACAAAACGTTCAGCCCGATATGGAATTTGATGACCACGAAACCCGCTGTCAGCACTATCTGGCATATCATGATAACCGGGCAGTAGGTACTGCACGCTGGCGTGAAACCGAAGAAGGAATCAAACTGGAGCGATTTGCAGTTCTTCCTCAATACAGGAATAAAGGAATCGGGACAATTCTGCTCAAGCATCTGATTGAAGATGTCAAATTTCATTTCAAACCAATCTATGTGACAGCCCAGCTTCACATGTGTCCCTGGTTTGAAAAGAATGGATTTGAAATCACCGGAGACGAGTTTATTGAAGTTGGGATCCCACACCGGAAATTAATCTTTCCAGGCTGGCCTGCTGTATAATACACCCTTTTCTTTGCTTTCTTAGCAGCTGATAAATTTAGCCATGCCACTTTCATCCATTGTACCCATCCAGGTTCGTTTTTCAGATATAGACTCGATGAACCATGTAAATAATGCTGCTTATCTGTCGTATTTCGAACTGGCCAGGATGGAGTTGTTCCGTAATTCCGAAGTGGTCATAGACTGGCAAAAAACAGGTTTTATTTTAGCACGAATTGAATTGGATTATCTGATTCCGGTTCAACTGAATGACCAGGTTTTGGTTCAATGTAAAATCAGCCGTGTAGGTACTAAAAGCTTTGATATTGATTATGAGCTAATGGCAGGTCAAACTAAACCATTAAAAAGTGCCTGCAGGGGTAAATCTGTTCAGGTTTGTTATAACTATTTAAATAATCAGTCTGTTCCTATCCCCAAAGAATGGAAAAAGATTATGCTTTCTGCCAGCTAAGCTGCCTGAATTAGTTCAGCACAGTTCAAAATGATCTAAATATCTTCAATAACCTTTCGGGGCTGATTGTAGTATAAAGCTATGCGCTTTTTACTATGCAACCTTCGACTAAACGCAAGAATAAGCTTACCAGACTACGTATTGCACAAAGACAGAAACAAAGATTAACATTAATTGTTGCTACCGGTTCTGCTGCTTTGCTGACCCTGATTCTGATTATTTACATCAATCTCAGTAAACCTGAAGAGATGAAAGCCAATGAGTCACAAGCTGAACAGGTTTCAAGTTTACCGGTTGACCTTGCTGTTCCAACTCTGGTTCAACAAGATCATCAACCGGCTCTTCGGGGAATCAATTATAAAGAAGAAAGACCTGAAATTGATTTTGACAGCATTCATAATAAGTAATCATTTTACTTCATGAAATTAATAACCCGATTTATTTTAACATTAACATGTATTCTCTTTGCTTATATTTCTGAAGGAGTCAATAAATACTCTGTTACATCAGGCTTATGGAATAACGCGGCATCCTGGATGCCTGCAGGCATTCCCCAAACCGGAGATGATGTACATGTAATGCAAGGGCATTCTATAACCGTATCACCGGGGAGTTTTTCAGCACATTCCATTACTATCCGAAATACAGGTCATTTGCTTCTTTCATCCGGAACCCTTCTCAAAATTGATTCGCTGCTCTCGGTCAGCGGTGAGGTCAAAATGAACAATGGCGACATTGAAATTAAATCCGGTTCATTTTTTGAACTTCGGGATAGTGCTGTTTTCGAATGGGAACCCGGTACCAATACCCAACCAGGTGCATCATTATTTAACAATAGTACGGAAACCTTTTCTCCAGCTTCAAACCTGATTATTAAAAAATGGTATGATTTCAATGTTCCCCTGGCAACACATATCAGTGGTAACTTCGGGAATCTGGTACTGAACTCCTACCAATCAAACATGATTTTGGAATGGAACCAGAATAATTTATTTTCAAGTCATCAAATCATAGGTACCTTAACAATCGGAAAAGGCTGGATTGTTCTTGATAAATCAGGAAGTATGGTACAGACCGAGATAGGTAAAATAAAGCTTGAGAATACCAATTCGTATCTTGATTTTCACATTGGGAATCATCCATCAACTATTAAAGTCATAACCAATGAGATTTATAACCTGGGTGGAGAGATTAATGGGATTTATAACGGTAACGGTAATATTGAACTCCAGGTTAATGATGACGTTACTAATTATGGGAATATTGTATTAATAAGAAATGCCGGGGTTAGCGGTGTCAGCAACGGAAATGCAAAACTCAATGTATCGGGTGATTTCATTCAATATGCCGGAGACTTTAGAGGGATATTCAATCTTACCACTTTTAATTCAGGGACAGTTGACCTAACCATTCATAACCTGATACTCAAAAAAGGAATTTTCCTGGCTCAATATGGCTGTCATACCTCAGGCGGAACGAACCGGATCAGGATAGAAAACAATCTGGCTATTAATTTTTCAACTCATACTTCAAAATTCAGAGCCACAGGGTTAAGCTCCCTGGCCGGAACTTTTAATGCGGCTAAAACAGAATTTGAGGTCCTTGGGAAAACAACCCTTTCAGGAGATCCTCAGGCAGAATTTACTTCATCCGGAGGTTCAGCCAAAGAAACCTTTTATGCCGGTGATAACTTTGTTGTTAATGGAATGAGGGTGAATTTCAATTCAGGAATGCACGAAACCAAACTTCATTTTAATCATTCAGTAAGCATTACTGGAGGGAATGTTTCTTTTAGCCGGATGAGCGGGAGTGTAATGGCAGAAATTGGAGAAAACCTGATAATCCAAGGAGGTTCATTATCATTAAAAGAGGATCATGGACCGGGAAGGCTGAATGTGAACGGAGATTATATCCAATCGGCCGGGCTTTTGTGTATCTATTCCAATCCGGTTATAATTTCGGGTGAGAACCTGACCATGACTGTGGAGGGGCGATTTCACCAGACAGGCGGTCAATTGAATTTCTGTAATAATTCTTCAAGCCTGCAGCCAATTCTTCTGAATCTCAAATCAGCAGAAATAATATTTAATGGTGATGCATCAGTTGTCCGGTCAGGAACTGCTTACGGAAAAATTACCTATTCACATCAGGGTGAAGCCATCTACAAAAGACTTTCAGGTACGCATCTTATCAATCAGATAAAAACCGAAATAGACTCTGGTTGTGTACTCAATATTGCTGCAGGCAACATACAGATTGCTTCCAGCCTCACACCAGCGTTAGATATGCTGACTGTGAAAAACGGAAGTGTGCTCAACATGAGAGAATCCAAAATTCTTTCGAACATGACTGAAAATTATTCCGGGATTTCGGTCGAAGATGGCGGCAGGATTTCAACCCAGAACACAAATGGCTTTTTTACCGGCAATGAGAACGGTTGCCTGAGTGCATCCGGTCAAATGGACTTCAGTCTTTCTCCGGGAAGCATTATTGAATACAATGGAAAGGAAACTCAGACACTTACCGGTATTTCGGGAATAAATCAGGCATTAGCACGACATAAATACGGGATTCTGGAGATCAATCTTAATTCAGATGTTTCTAATAAGAAAGTAATACTCCAATCAGAAGGAGTATTTGTACGCACCCACCTGATTCTGACAAAAGGTGAGTTATTTCTAAACAATTATCCAATTACAATCGAATCAGGAGTTCCGAATGCCATTACAGCCCAGGAAGGCTATATTAAAAGTGATGTGAACCAGGCGTTAAATCAGGGATGTGTAAAATGGATGAACCTTTCAACCGGTGAACATCAAAT
This sequence comes from Bacteroidia bacterium, assembly GCA_020847635.1. Taxonomy (GTDB): domain Bacteria; phylum Bacteroidota; class Bacteroidia; order AKYH767-A; family OLB10; genus CAADHD01. The sequence goes on along the minus strand of JADLBQ010000080.1, from coordinate 12,841 downwards.
TCCGTTTGGTATTACTAAAAATGAACTATTGCCTTTTACATTTAATCTAAAATCAGGTTTAGGGAAATTCATCAGAGTCTCAACGCGAGCAACAGGTGCAGACAATCTTCCGTTTCCGGATGCAAATCCACCGATTAGCGGAATCTTCAGAAATGGTAAAGATGTGTCAGTCTCCAATGTAATTGACCGCTATTATGAGATTCATGCTGATGGAATTAAAGCTGATTTTACAATTTACTACTCCGGCAAGGAAAACACACTTGCTCAACTGGCTGACCAGTTGCTTGGGATTCAATGCTATGAAAATGGTAAATGGTCAAAATCTTTTGGACAAGGATTTTCTGTTATAAACGGAACCGGACAAATCAAAACAACCAACACTACCACATTTGGCCATTGGATAATTTCTACTCCGGTCAGCTCCAATACCCTTTTGGATTTTATTTCATTCAATGCTGAATTATCGCATTCAAAGGTCAATCTATCATGGGAAATACCTGTTGGAAGTACAGCAATAGATTATTTTTTAATTCAAAGAAGAAAGCCAGGTGAAAGTTTTAACTCACTAAATCAGATGTACATTACTGATAGCCAACTTTACAAATTTGAAGATACTGATGACCTGAATGAAGAAGGTGAATATGAATACCGGATTGTAAGAATAAATAAAAACGGCCAGACCGGATATTCCGATATTGAAAGAGTCAGCTATTTCATTACAATTCCTACAGTTGCAGAAATTATTTCTGTAGTTCCGAATCCCTTCAGGAATTTCTTTGAGTTAAGTTATTCAGTACCCAGAGACGGAGAAACTGATTTCTCAATTATTAGCAGAAACGGTCAAACCGTTCTCTCAGATAAGTTAAAATCTGTAAAAGGACTCAATTATTACCGCTTTGAGAACAGCCATAACCTTTCACCCGGAATTTACGTACTAGCCATTGGTTATGGAAGTAACCTGACCACAAGAAAAATATTAAAAACCGACTAATAAAACAAGCTTTAAAAGAATGAGCATAAAACAACGAGTAAAACAAAAACAAAAACTTTCTGCCTTAACCAAAGGTGTGATGGTTGCTGCCGGAGGATCAATTCTTGGGTTAATGCTTTATTTTACTGTTTTCTTTAACAGTGCTGACGTAGAAGTAAGCAAAGCTGAAGAGCATGCCCGCTCAATGATGGGCTATGAAGTAGGCGATGGTGAGGTGATTGCCTTCTTCAACTGGGAACACCAGAATCCACTTACATCTGAGTCAGGCTTGAATGCAATCGCTGTAAGCAAAGCTGCTGAGGTTACCAACTCCGGTAAAAATGACAGCTATGGATTATCTCCAAAAGGGAAAGAACTAAATCTTAAACTGTCAAAATCACAACAGTTCAATACTGAAGGTATTGATATTAGTTTTGATTTCAGAAGACTTGAAGATAATTGTGATTTTTATTCACGTGGTAACTATTTCAACTTCGGGATGAAAGATGGGAAAATTTTGATTGCCTATAAAGTTACTGACGTAGATGGTCAGACCAGCCAGATTAAAGAAGTAACCCGTTATGAAATCCCAAAGGATCAGGAATTCAGAACTTATCGTTTTACTTATGATCCCCGCCAGGGAAAAGCAGAAATAATGGTTAATGGAATAACCGTATGGAGCCATTCCGGAACAGAGCAGGCTGCCCTTAGCTGGAAGACCTCTGACCAGGTTATTATTGGCCGTGGTATGAAAGGTGATGCAAGTAGTTTAGCTGTTTTGGATAACCTGATGGTCCGATCAACCCGTAATGTTAACCGGATGCCGATTCACCTGTTAAGTTTTGAGGCAAAGGCAGAAAATGACTATGTAATGGTTCGTTGGTTTACAGCTAAAGAAATTGAAACAGATACGTTTGTAATAGAACGGTCGCTAAACGGCATTGATTACGAAGAAATTGGCAGAGTACAAGCAGCCGGCAATTCCAACTCATTGAAGGCTTATGCATTGGTTGACCGTAACCCGGTTTTAGACAGACCTGCATATTATCGCTTGCTACCCTCTAACAAGGCTCTTCGGTCAATCACCGTTCCGGTTATCGGATATCGCTACCGGAAAGATCACATTGAGAATCTGCCTGCAGAAGAAGCCGAGATTAAGTTTAAGGAAGGTATAAGTAATACCCCAGATGGGAAGCAATAACATTTAAGTTACTTCAGCTTAAAAATCCTACATCCCCTTTCTATATTAAAAGATAGTTTTATTTTCGTCCCCTAATTATTAATATTATGGGACTTATAAGCGAATTCAAAACCTTTGCATTAAAAGGAAATGTACTTGACATGGCAGTAGGTATTATTATTGGTGCTGCCTTTGGGAAAATTGTATCAGCTCTTGTAGATAACATCTTAATGCCTGTTATCGGGATAATGATGCAGGGAAAAGACTTCAGTGAGCTTGCTGTTCAGGTTGGTGATGCTTCTGTTAAGTATGGCCTATTTATTCAAAATACAATTGATTTTATAATCATTGCCTTTGTCTTGTTTCTGATAATAAAAGGTGCAAATAACCTGAAGAAAAAAGAAGAAGCGCCACCTCCTCCTGCAGGTCCGACTCCGACTGAAAAACTTCTTACTGAAATAAGGGATTCACTCAGAAAATAAACAGGTTTTAAAGAAGTTTGACTAGACGGAATTACCGTAAAGGATGTTATTCCCAAAATTTTCAACAAATTCAAATTCTTATGAAGAAAACGATTTTTGCTTTATTAATTTTATCAGTAACCTGCACGTATGCCCAGAATGATACAATCTGGCGGACTGGCGGTCTTTCATCGCTCAATTTTAATCAGGTTTCACTTTCTAATTGGGCAGCTGGCGGAGATAATTCGATTGGTGGCAATGTACTGTTATCGATTTATGCTGATTACAAAAATGGTAAATGGGCATGGGATAATAACCTTGATCTGATGATTGGTGGTGCTAAAATCGGAAAGCAGGAATTCAGAAAAACAGATGATAAAATCGAGTTGAATGCTAAAGTTGGATATGAAGTAACCAAAAGCTTATATGTTACCTATCTGTTAGGGTTCCGGACACAATTTACTGAAGGTTTTAATTATATTGATGATAAAACCAGAAACCGGATATCCAATTTTCTTACTCCTGCTTATTTAGTTAACTCCTTAGGAATTGACTGGAAACCCAATTCACATCTATCTGTTTTTATTTCGCCTTTAACTGCAAAGACAACAATTGTAAATGACAAACTGCTGCTGGACCAGGCCGAATTGGCCGATGTCCCTTTATTTGGAGTTGATCCAGGTAAAAAGATGCGGAGCGAAGTTGGTGCATTTTTCACCTCCAAATATCAAAAAGAGCTTTTCGAAAATGTCACATTCACAACCAAGCTGGAATTATTCTCCAGTTATACACATAAACCTCAGGATGTTGATGTAAACTGGGAAAACCTCATCTCCTTAAAAATCAATAAATACCTGACTGCAATCATTACAACTCAGCTTCTTTACGATAACGATGTCTTTGTTCCAAAAAGTGATGTAAACAAGCCGGCCGGACCAGGCACTCAATTCAAAGAAACCTTTGGGCTTGGCTTATCTTATAAATTTGATTCTGTAAAAGTCAGGCAATAATCAGAATAGAATCCAATAAAATAAATTTTAAAAGCCTGCTGAATCACTGCAGGCTTTTCTTATTCCTTAATTATAAAAGTGCCCTCACAAATAATCAGCCAAATAAAGAATATAATTCCCGTAATAATCAGCCAATAGATAATGATCCTCGAAGTGAAGCGCATAGTGATTTTAAGATTATAAAAAAGTACGGAAACAGCCAGCGACAAGAAGCATGCAAATCCAAGTACAAAAATCAAATTAACACCATAAGCCGCACTTTTAAAGCTAATCAATAAAACCGGGAGTAATAAACAACCATAAATAAACAGCAGAAAAGCTGCAATAGTATTCCTTGTATCTTTATTAATCTCCCGGATCATAGCAGGTTAAAAAACAGGGAACTTAATGTAGGTTCAAATCTATTTAAAAAGATCTTCCGAATTTATAATTTCAACTTTTTTTACTGAAAGCGGGTATTTTGATACCATTTCATCCTCCTTCAGAATATCCCCACTTAACACTGCTTTAAGTTCATTTGAATAAGACATCGGAGAAGGCAGATCCCTCAACAAACTTTCCTTCAAAGGTTCTGCTTCTGATGCATCAGTTACAATAGTAACAAACAGATTTCCCGGCTTCCAAAACCGCTTCATTACTGAATTCACCTGCTCTACAGTAAGTTTATCCAGAAGTTCCCCGATTTCCTTAATATAATCCTGACGTCCGTAAAACCTGCTATCCATCAAAAAGCCAAGCTGTTTAGCCGGAGTCTGAACATAAAGCTTTATATAAGATGAGAGAAACTGCCTGGTGAGTTCAAAGTCTTCCTGACTTAAACCTTTTGTTACCAATAAATCCCATTCTCTCATAGCCATGCGCAAAGCAAAATGTGCATGACCAATTTTAATGTTTTTCAATTCAGGGTATTGGGCTTTAAGGCCTTCAGCAGTCTGTACCGGTCGAATCCAAATTGAGAAATAATTACTTGATCTTGGATAGCCTGGCTTAGGCAAGAGATTAGAACCTCCAGCATTATACCATTCAATATACGAATAATCACCATAGTTCATTGATCGCTGTTCTCGAATCTTCTGGTAAAGCCTTGAATAAGACTTCCGGTGCTCACCCAGCCATGAATTGGCAACCATTAAAGCTGCAAATTCATTATTGCTTCTTGTTAAATCCAATTTAATACCTCCAAAAATAGCAGAGCCGAGAGCTCCTCTTTTTGATATAATTTCTACCTCTAATCCATCGGAGGATCTGGCCATTCCAGGATCAGGGTACTTGGGTACTCCCGGAGTCAGCAGGTTAAGTTGCTTTTGAATAGTAAAAATCAAATCTGAAGGATAATTTCCTGCAATTCCAATTGTCACATTTCCAGAAGTTATCCAACTGCTAAACTGGCGTTTAATATCATCCAAGTTTATATTCTTTATACCGGAAATTGTTCCGCTAACTGGATGAGCATAATTAGTACCTTTAAATAACAAGTCTTCTAACGCCAGTTTACTATAATCTTCATCAGACGAAGACTTAAGAACTTGTTCAAGATAATTCCGTGTATTCGACAAATTACGATTGAAATCTTCAACCTCAAACCGCGGCCTTGTCACCAATCCAAGTAATGGGTTCAGGATTTTATTTAAGTGATCTTTATGGAACTCAAAGGTGAATACAGTAACTTCTTTGTCAACGGTTGCATAATAAGCAGCCGCTGTCGGATAGAGTAGCTCCTTCAGTTGTTCTCTTGTCATTTCCTCTGTTCCACCATCCATCATCACTTCAGCCGTCAGTTTGGTCAACCCTTCTTTCCCAGGCGGGTCACAAATACTCCCTACATGAAACATCAGCTTAATAACAATTTTATCAGAAGAAGGAAGTCGCAATTCAACAGGGATCTTACTTAACCGGTCTTTGATGCGGGTTTTGATATCCCGGGTTGCTGAGGTTTTGGTTAATCCTATATCAGGCTGGTCCTTAGTATTGGCATTATTATGCTGATGCTCATCGGGAAGTTGCCCGTCTTCATGAATAACCGGTTGTGTTTTAATTATCACAGGAGGGTTTGCATTTTGTTGTTTGACAGGTTGATCTTGCCCAGCAGCAGAAAAGGCCCCAATTAGCAGGAAGATACTCACCGATCTTAAGATATGTTTCATAGCTCTCATTTATTACTAAAAGGTGATGAATTGGATGAAGATAAGGTTGCGATTGTAAGCCCTTCCGGAATCAGATATTTATTGGCTGTTTCCATAATTTGTTTTGAAGTGAGTTTATCAAGCAAGAGAAAATATGAATTCAGCGATTCCGGATTCCCGGTCAGATAAGTAAAATAAGCCAGTGAATTTGCAATTGCATCGGGGCTGTCAAGGTGCATTGAATACTCATATTTTTTCCTTATGCAAACTTCATCCAGCCGAGCCTGATCAACCGGTATTTTCTTAAGTTTTTCAATTGCCTGGTTAATTTCATTTTTAACATATTCCATATCCTTTTCATCAACCAGGGTAGCTTGAATACTAAACAGATATGGGTCACGGGTGAAGTAGATATCGCTATCAAGACGCCTGACTTTCTTTTCCTTTATTACAAGTTTTTTATACAGCTCTGATCTCTCAGAAGTAAGAAGAGATGAAATCATACTTAATGCAGCTGGCCCAATCTCACCAGTAGCAAATGCGGGTGATTTATACAACAGAGAAAGCTGAGGCGGGAACTTCTCAACCTTCAAATGGGCAAACCGGGTTGCTGTTTGCTCAGGTTCCCGGGGAATGACTACTGAATAATTGCCACGTTGCCATCTCCCAAAATATAATTCTGCCAGTTGGTTTACTTTTTCGGGTATTATATCACCGACCACTATAATGGAACAATACTCAGGCCTGTAGAACCGATTAAAGAACTCCAGTGAATATTCATATTGATGGGGCATATCTACAACATCTTTAAAAAAACCCATGGTGGTATGGGAATATGTGTGTTTTGTAAAAGCTGTATCCAGATAACTTTCATAAAGCTTCATCAGGGGATTTGAATAGTTTTTTGTGTATTCACCTTTTACAGCTCCTGCTTCTGTTTTAAAATCCTGAACTGAATATTTCAGGTTCATAAACCGGTCAGCTTCCAGTTCCATCATTTTATCAAGCATTTCAGCATTTCCGGTCATGTGATAAATTGTCCGATCAAGGGAAGTATTGGCATTTGCTGATGCCCCGATTGCTTTCAATTCATCGCTGTACTTCTCCTTTGAATACTTTTCGGTACCTCTGAACATCATGTGTTCAAAAAAATGAGCAAATCCCGTTTTGCCCTCTTCAACTTCTTCCCTGCTCCCAATCCGGACAACAATGTAAAAGGCAGCTACTCCCTTACTTGAATACGGAACTGAAATAACATTTAGTCCGTTGGATAACTGATGTTGGAAAATCTGATTGGGCAGGATTTTTTTTATCTGATCATTCCCATCCCCCGAAAAAGATCTAAGGGCAGTGAACATAAAGAGAAGTAGTAAAATTACAGATCTGTTTTTCATAAGATGAATCAATATTCTATAGTGAATGAAATAGAAAGAGGCCGACTATTTTTTGTATTCAGGTTAACATACCCCCATCAACATGTACAACCTGACCGGTTATGTAGGACGATAATCCGGATGAAAGAAAGACCACTGCATTGGCAACATCTTCAGGTGAGCCACCGCGTTTTAACGGAATGGCATCTCTCCAACCCTGAACAGTCTTCTCATCTAACACTCCGGTCATTTCTGTTTCGATGAATCCGGGGGCTATTGCATTGCACCGGATATTACGAGAACCCAATTCAAGTGCCACTGACTTTGTAAACCCTATAATGCCTGCTTTTGATGCTGCATAATTTGCCTGACCGGCATTACCTTTTACACCAACTACCGATGAGATATTAATAATACTGCCCTGTCTTTGCCTCAGCATTGGTTTAATACAGGACTTTGTAATATTAAAAACGGATTTCAGGTTGGTCTTAAGTACCTCATCAAATTGTTGCTCACTCATTCTCATCAGTAATGCATCACGGGTTATCCCGGCATTATTTACAACGATATCCAGCACTCCGAATTCAGCTATTATATCATTTATAAGTTGTTCTGCCTGTTTAAAATCTGCTGCATCAGATTTATAGGCTTTCGCCTTAATTCCACAACCTGAAAGCTCCTCTTCAAGAGTTTTTGCTTTATCTGGTGATGACAGGTAGGTAAAAGCAACCGATGCTCCGTGCTGGGCTAAAGTTACTGCTATTCCTCTGCCAATTCCACGTGATGCTCCGGTTACCAGTGCTGTTTTTCCTTCAAGTAGTTTCATTTGATACCGTTTATCTTTCCAAAATAAAAATTACTTTTGCCTCAAATATAACTATCAAAAAATAACACTATGAAAAAACTCATTTTAGTATCGGTCTTTTTCTTTGCTGCAGGAATGGCAAATGCACAATTCTTCAGAATAGGCCCTGCTTTTGGAATCAATTCTACCTGGTTAGTCAATACAAATGTATCTGATCAGGGTGATGATCTGGACTTTGCAGCTACATTCGGAGGACAGTTCGGGATAGAAGGTCAATACTATTTCAAAGACAATCTTGGAGTTTCATTTGGCTTACTGCTGACAGGTCACAATCAAAAATATTCGGGTGATTTAGGTAGCAATGTGACTTATGATGCAAAGACCATGTTACGTTACCTGGATATTCCAATTCTGCTTCGTTTTGGAGGTGGTGAGAAGGGTGCCTATTTTGAATTTGGTCCTCAATTTGGTTTTCTGATGAGTGCTAAAGATGAGTTTAAAACTTCCCCCACTTCTATATTAGACTGGACAGATAAAGACAGAAAGAAGAATTTTAATTCCACGAATTTAGCCGCTGTTTTAGGTTTTGGAGTAGATATTGAAGCTTCAGAAAATATCATTATTTCAACTGGTCTCCGATTAGGTTATGGGTTTTCGGATATGACAATTGAATACTCTGAAATCGAGTATGCGGCATTAACAGCTACAGATAATATGGGATTTAGTACAGGAGCTGCCCATATTAAGCAAGGTGATTCAGGAGGTGATAAGTTTGGTTATGCTAAGACAGCCCGAGCTTTTGGTGGTTTACATATTGGCGTAATCTTTAATATCCCGTCAGGCAAGTAAAAATAATTTGAATAACCGGGAAAATCCTGCTTCAGTTTGTTTACATTAACAATTTGATGTAGGATTTTTTATTTATACCCCCCTCATCTGAATACTCATGAAAGTTGTGTACGGTCAGTTTTTACCATTAATCAAAAGACTGCTCGTCATGTTTTTAATTTACTTTATTCTGAGAGTTATTTTCCTGTATATTTATTATCCGTCATTCCGGTTTGTAAACTTAAATGGCATACTGATGGCATTTCTTACCAGCCTGAGATTTGACACTTCTGCCATTGTCCTCTCCAATACTCCTTTCATTTTGCTAAGCCTGCTGCCTTTTGGATTCTATTATCAGAATAGTTATCAAAAAATTCTTTTTAGTCTTTATATGATCATCAATACCTTTTTTGTTTTTGCAAACTGTGTGGATCTTGTCTTCTTTAATTTCTATAGAAAAAGAATGACAGCTGACATATTTAATTTTATTGCCATAGGTGATGATACTAAAAACGTTCTCCCCAGCCTCCTTCGGGATTTCTGGTACGTATTGCTGATTTGTGCCTTGCTTACCTGGATGATGGCTTGGCTCTACCTGAGAATTAAGGTCAGCATTGATAATAAACCCAAAGGCGGAAAAGAACGGTTGCTGTATGCATTAGCCGGGTTGTTGATATTCGTACTCTGTTCCGGAGCCGGAATTATTGCCGGCAGAGGGGGTACTCAGTTAAAACCATTGAAGATGATAAGTGCAGTAAGTACTACAACACCAGAGAATATACCATTGGTCGCAAATACAACCTTCAGTATAATCAGTACTTGGGGAAAAGAAAAACTGAAGGAAGCTTCTTATTTTCCCGAAGAGATGGCAAATCGCTTTTTCGCATCTGAACATAAACCGGCCGGCTCAGACTCTATCAACAAGGTCAATGTTGTTGTGATTATTCTCGAAAGTTTTTCAAAAGAATACATCGGATACTATAATGAAGATAAACGATTTACCCCCTTTCTGGATTCACTGATCAGCCAGTCGCTTTCTTTTCCGAATGCTTTTGCAAATTCAAAGAAATCAATTGAAGGCATTCCGGCCATTTTAGCGTCTTTACCGGCACTTATGGAAGAACCTTATATAACTTCTTCCTACAGCAGTGGAAAAATTAATTCAATTGCATCAGTTCTCAAAACGGCTGGTTATTCTTCTGCCTTCTTTCATGGGGGAAATAACGGCACAATGAATTTTGATAATTTCTGCTATGCTTCGGGATTCGACAAGTACTTTGGGAGAAAAGAATATGGTCCTGAAGATTATGACGGGCAATGGGGAATCTATGACCATAAATTCTATCGCTATTTTATAAGCAGGATGGATGAAATGCAGGAACCATTTTTCACATCCTTGTTTACCATCTCATCCCATCATCCTTTTCATGTACCTACCGAATTTACAGGTAAATTTCCTAAAGGATCACACCCGATTCTTGAGAGCATTGCCTATGCTGATTATTCATTACAAACATTCTTTCACAATGCCTCTAACAAGACGTGGTTCAAGAATACTCTTTTTGTAATCACTGCTGATCATACAGGACCATCCGTCTCTCCTAAATACGAAACCCGAAAAGGTATTTATGAAATCCCCTTGTTGTTTTATATGCCGGGAGTTATTCAACCTCAAGAAGATACTTCGGTAGTTCAGCAATGTGATGTCATGCCTTCCGTTATTGGCTTTGTCAAATCCGGCCAGCCTTTCATTTCTTTTGGGAATAACCTGTTTGATCCACACTCAAACCGGTTTGCAGTAAGCTACCTGCAAGATACATATCAACTTATTACCAACAAGGTACTGATTCATTTTGATGGTATAAATCTGCTTGATACCTATTACTGGCGAATAGACGATTTACTGGAAAAGAATGTTTTGTCTGCTCACCGTAATTCATTAGCTAATGAGACAAACCTGCTGAAGTCAGTTATTCAGCAATTTAATTTCCGGGTACTTCATAACCAGTTAACTGTTAAGGATTAAATGAACAAAAAGTTCTTATTCATTCTTAATCCAAAGGCAGGTCAGGGAATGAACCCTTCTGTGAAGGAATATATCAGATCTGTTTTTAATACGGAAGAAGCAGAGATTAAGTTTACCCAATATGCAGGACATGCAGCAGAACTGAGTACGGAAGCCGTTACAAAAAATCTCTTTGCTGTTGTTGCAGTAGGTGGAGACGGAACAGTAAACGAAGTTGCAACTGCATTAGTCCATTGCAATACTGCACTTGGTATTATCCCACTTGGGTCAGGGAATGGGTTTTCAAACTTTCTTAAAATTCCGTCCAATCTCAAAGAAGCATTACAGATAATCCGCAATGGAAATATTCGTGTGATTGATAGTTTTCAGGCAAACAATCATTTCGGAATCAACCTGGCCGGTGCCGGTTTTGATGCCCTGATCGCATTTCAGTTTTCAAATTCAAAAAAAAGAGGACTTATCAACTATGCCCGGCTGGTACTGAAAAATTATTTTGGATATGCGGAAGAAAACTATACCGTAAGCATTGATGGAAAGGAAATAAAAAGAAAAGCATTATTGGTTGAAGTAGCAAACGGAAACCAATTTGGAAACCGGGCAGTTATTGCCGCATCGGCCTGCTTGGATGATCGCCTGCTTGATGTGGTTATATTAAGAAAAGGGTTGCTTTACCAGGTACCATTACTGGTTACCGGCCTTTTTTCAGGTAAAAAACTGTCTCCGTCAGTTGCCGAATATTTTACAGGAAAGCACATAAAGATTTCTTCAGAGTCAGAAATGTTTCTGCATACCGATGGTGAACCCCTGCCATCATCAAAGTTACTTGATGTTAAAATCATTTCTCAAAGTATCAGGGTTATTTGCTGATCTGCTCAGTCAACACGGATTATTTTCCATTAAATTTCATGCGGTATTTCACATTAACCCTGCCTGCCATAATATCATCGAGTTTACCTTTTAACAGCCTTCGTTTAAAGCCTGAAAGATGGTCAACAAAAAGGATTCCTTCAATATGGTCATATTCATGCTGAATTATTCGGGCAACCATGCCTGTAAAAGTTTCCTTTTTAGTTTTAAAATTCTCATCCATATACTGAATGGTAATTTCTGGCTTACGGGCTACATCTTCACGAATTCCCGGAATGCTGAGGCACCCTTCGTTAAAAATCCATTCTTCACCTGCTTCATCCAGTTTTTCAGCATTAATAAATACTCTCTTAAAATCTTTTAGCTCCGGTTCTTCTTCTGCAAAAATTCCGGCATCAACAATAAACAACCTGATCGGGAGGTTAACCTGCGGTGCAGCCAGTCCTACTCCTTCACTGGCATACATGGTTGCAAACATTCTTTCAATAATCTCCTTCAGATTCTGATAGGAGGCAGTGATGGCTGCTGCCTTTCTTCTTAATACCGGGTTCCCATATCCGACAATCGGAAAAATTTTACTGCCGGTTTGCATTTCTGTCATGAGGCAAAGATAAGACGGAGTGTAGCTTACTGCAATACTTCCTGATAGGCTCCTGAATGCAAAACACTATAGGCATTATTTCCCAATGCCTCAATCAACTTTTTCGATTTCCACTTTGGAAAAGTTGAGTCCAGAATGATTTTTTCTGCTTTTACACATGCAGTTAAAGAATTAGCATCAATATACCCTCCGTTTGAAAGAATCAGATAATCCGTACGGATCAAAGGTAGTTCTGAAGATGTCAGTTTCGGAAATTGGCTTAGAAATAGAAACCGCCTTTTATTGAATACAACAGCCTGCGGATTCCTTTCTGTTTTTCTATCATCTAACTTCTGATCAGACCCGATAATCGTTCTGTTTTTTACTCCTTCTGCCCACCAATGATGGTAAACATGAAGCATCATTGAATTGGAATTACCCAGTAAGGTTATGTCAGTGATGAAAATCAGGTTCCGATTTGCAATGAACGAATAAGCCGGCCTCTTATTTACTGCATAGACTGTAACTACTTTTCTGTTTGCCTGGTGCCATGATTCCCAAAGCTGAAACCCAAACAAAAGAATTATACATACAAGTGCTGAAATTAACTGTTTGGGG
>JADLBQ010000079.1 GCA_020847635.1 Bacteroidia bacterium | reverse complement strand
TTGTCCGATAAGTTAAATTCTGTCATACCCGGAACATTCAGGTCTGCCTTAACACGAAATAGTTTCTGGTAAAACTCACAACTTATTTCCTGGTCATTAACGTAAAGAATGGTTTCAATGAGTTTGATTTGTTTTATCATCGGTTACAATGGGATTAAGATTTAGACAGGTATTTGAGAGTTAGTCTGACGGTCGTTTATCAATTTGAAACATGCAATTAACAAAAAATATTCTCACAGTTATCAGCATATGTTCATTGCTCAATCCTGTTATGGATACGAATGGATTAAGAGATTGCCGGAGGCAGCAGGTTACCCTGCTTTTACTTAATTGCAATTCCATTGCTTAAATTTAGAAAAAGTCTTAAGCAAGGTCTTGCTGTTTTGTTATCGGCAATAGCTTGTTTTACGCTTATGTTAAATACCCAATTATTTATCAGGCAAGAAAGTATTCCAGTGAGTTTCAGTCAAGCCAGCTGCGGGAAGTACTCTGCTGTCATAAACGTAATAGCGCTTAACTGGATTGGTTTGATTTGCTGTAATTAATTGCAATCAGAATATTTTGCTCACCATGGAAAATTATCGGGGTTGTTTTTTCATAAGTTCCTTGATTGATATTGATACCATTGATGATGGACATATCCACTGCTGAAAGTTCGAAATTAAAAATATTGAAGTTCTCTTTCATGTGTTCCACTTTGGTAGAACGGGTTACGGTTAACAAACCGCTTTGAATATCCCATCTCAAAATAATTTGCACCACACTTTTTTTGTACTTTTTGGCGAGGCTTGCCAAAATAGGATTATCAAGGTCTTTACCTGCAGCCAATGGTGCCCAGCATTGCACCGGAATGCCTTTGTATAAAGTTCTACCTGCATTTTCCATTCATCCCGCCTGATCCATTTCCGGGTTAGCTGCCGGCTAGCTGCCTGGCTTGAGTGAATTTGCTCTCAGGGCAATCTATGTTTGAAAAGAAACAAAAGTTTTTACATTTGCTGCCCGATTCTGTTCTTTGCACCATAAGCGGAAGTAGCTCATTTGGTAGAGCATCACCTTGCCAAGGTGAGGGTGGCCGGTTCGAGCCCGGTCTTCCGCTCAGTTCAAGCGGGTTTGAGTACTGTTGGTTGAATGGATATGAAAACAGAAATAAAAATGATTTCCAGGTTGATTTGCCCGTCAAATCAGCCTTTTTTATTTCACTTACATTGATTCAGCCGGGTTCTCTAAAGGCAACTTTATTTGACTTGTGCCCGGGTGGTGGAATTGGTAGACACGCAGGACTTAAAATCCTGTGGCCGTTGAGGCCGTGCGGGTTCAACTCCCGCCCCGGGTACTTCCTTTAATAGGATCAGAACGAAAGATTGATTACAGGATTCACTCAGAGGCAAAGACCCGATCCGGGATTTTGTTGCTTTTTATCGCTGAATCTCTGAACCATCCGAAGCCTGTCAAAGAGCAGGCACAGGATAAAAAATAAAAATGGAAGAGCCGGGGTCTTATAACGGACCAGCGATCCGGCTGTTGTTGTTGTCATACCTATGACTGCATAAAGAGACACTACAAAAAACAGTGATAGAAACAAGAGAGCGAGCGATTTCTTCGCAGGTCTCCTGAAAAACAACACGGGCATTAAACAGCAGAGTATCAGAAAAATATTCTCAAAGGCAGAAATCCATGACAGCTGGTTGTGAGCTTTTGTTATGGAAGGATGAATTAAAGTTTGAATTACCGATGCGGGAGATTGACGAAGGATACTCCATGTATCGGGTTTGATTAGGGGGGGATGAATGATACTTTTTGACTGTTTGTAATCAACAAAGACAATGGAATTATGCTGCTTGTAATAAAGAATTTCTGTTGCATGGAGAGCAGGAGAAAAATAATGGAGATTAAATATCAGAAGGGAATACATGAAATAAACAGTTAAAAATTTCCGCAGAACGTTTCGGTTTGTAGTTAAAGCTGACCAGAGCCAGGCGATAATTCCTGGTAACAAAAGAATCAGAACATACGGCTTGACAAACGCCATTATCAGCAATCCGGTTATAGCATAACCCAGCAACCGGGGTTTGTGCGGATGCAGTATGACAGCACCTTTAAGGCCAAACAGTAACATTCCTGTTCCTGCAATAAGAACGCCTTCTTTTAAAATCCCGGATGTCCAGAAAATAAGTGAAGGGAACAGGAATAGAACAGCAAAGAATAATTTCCGGTTATGCCAGATATGTCTTCGCATGAGGCGATAAAACAACTGCAGGCCGGTTAACGAGAAAAAACAGAAAAAAACAATATGAACATAATAAACTCCGAAAGAAACAAAACGGATTAAGGCATTGATCCGGATGATTGTTTGGGCATCAAAATCCAGTAACTCATAGGAATTCCACATTTTCATACCATGTTCCAGGGTTAATTCATGGGATGCACGGCCTGTCATAATTGTTATGAAATCACCCGGATGGGTGAAAGCCAGATGATACAAGGTGTTTGCATCATTAAAATAAGAGAGTGAATCTCCTCCGTGGAAATATTTCAACAGCAGCCGGGAGAGGGTAATGCCGGCAATCAATTTTAACACAAGAAGAATTCCATAAAACCATCTTGGTATTTCGGGTAGATCAAAAACTTTCCACCGGTAGATGATCAGGATAAAAAACAATGTGAAGCTGGCAGTAATCAGATAACCAGTCATAAGAATCCGATTGTGTAAAAATACTAGCTTTCTGAAAGCCTGATTTCTCCGGCAGATTAACTCTTCAGATCAGATGATATTAACTTCTGTTTTGAGTGTAATTCCGAATGATTCCTCAACGGTCTTGATGATTAGCTGGGCTAATCTCAGGATTTCCTTTCCTGTGGCATTTCCATAGTTAACTAATACTAGTGCCTGATCTTTATGTGCTCCCGTATTACCGAATTGTTTCCCTTTAAAACCGCATTGTTCAATGAGCCATCCGGCCGGAACTTTAATTGTTCCTGGATGATGTTCAAAGCCCGGAATGGACGGATGCTTGATTTTCAACTGCTCAAAGAATGCTTTCTCAACCTCTGGATTTTTAAAAAAGCTTCCGGCATTTCCTAGTGTATGTGGATCAGGAAGTTTACTTTGACGGATATGGATTACCGCTTCACTGATATCACGGATTGTAGGCTGAGTAATTCCTTTCTTCCCCAGCTCGTGTTTAATAGACCCATAAGAAGCATGAATTACTGGCTTTTTACTGAGTTTAAGGGTTACAGAAATAATAATGCATTTCCCTTTCATGTCTCTTTTAAAAATACTGTCACGATACCCAAACTGGCATGCTGCATTTGACAGGATACGGGTTTCTCCCGAATCAATCATTATGACTTCAACCTGGTGTAAGACATCTTTGAGTTCCACTCCGTATGCACCAATATTTTGAATGGGGCCGGCTCCTACACGCCCCGGGATCAGGGACATGTTTTCAATTCCGGCATAGTTGTTTCTCACACACCACATGACCAGCTCGTGCCACACCTCACCGCTTGATGCTTTAACAAACACATACTCCTCATTCTCGCTGGTTATTTCAATTCCGCTGATCCGGTTTAAAAGAATGGTTCCGTCAAAATCATCTGTAAATAAAACATTGCTTCCTCCTCCCAGTACCATTAGTTTCTCTTCTGACTCGGTAGCAAGCCGGATAGCTTCTTTTAGTTCATCGGGTGTTTTGCATTCAATAACACGATTAGCCCGGATGTCAATCTGGAAAGTGTTAAACGGCTTCAGTGAGATATGCTGTCGGATATTCATTTCGGAAGGTTTCGCAAAGAAAGTAATACCGGGATCATTCATAGTGTAAAATTACAATGCAGGAACAACTCAGCTCCTGCATTGTTTAAGTGCTTCAAAAAAGTCAGTTGATTACTATCCGGCTTTGGTACTGATAGCCTTGTTCATCAGTGAAAATCACAAAATAAACCCCTGAAGAAAAATCATTGCGTTGTAAAAGATAAGTGTTTTGACGAATCAGGTTTTCCTCCTTCATCGTTCTTCCGGAAAAATCTAAAACAGAAATTTTTCCGCTTGCTGATCCTGGAATAAGTACAATAGCTGACTGATTCATGGGGTTTGGCTGAATGTTTAACTGATGATCAGTTGATCCGGTAGTTATAATTCCTACCGTATAGCCAACAAAGACGCTGTCGCATTGTTGGCAGGAATGTCCATCTGTAGCACACAGTGAATACCATCCGGTTGTAAGTTGAAACAGATTCGAAACGGGCGGAGACCAGAAGTAAATATATGGGGCTGTTCCCCCAGTAACACTGAAAGCGATGGCTCCGTCATTGCAAGCCTGGCACGATGCATTTGTTGGTGTCAAAGTAATGACGAGCGGATCTGGCTCGATAATGGTTAGTGTTAACGGATCAGATGCACAGCCGGCACTGTCAAATCCAGTAACTGTATAATTATCTGCACAAAGCCCAAAGATTGAATCAGATGTTTGTCCGTCATTCCACAAATAGCTAAAGGGAGCTCCTTGCCCGCCTGATGCTACTACCGAAATAGCACCATTGCAGTTACCATTACAATCAGGCATTAAGATGGACTGCATGTTGATTGTAACAGGATTAGGCGGAAATAATAAAAGTGAGTCAACAGTTGTACAGCCTCCGGCATCAGTAACAGTAACTGTAAACCAGCCAGAACAGAGGCTGTCAACCAAAGGATTTGTTGAGCCATTACTCCATAAATAGCTGAAAGGGGCATTACCGGTTACATAAGAACTGACTTCTCCGTTGCATTCATTGAAACACTGAATTGGAAATCCGGTGAGCGAGACAACCGGAGGCTGGGGGGTGGCAATTTCAGGAAAACCGCTGATGCTGCATCCGCTTGAATCAGTAACAGTAACAGGATAAACAGCAGGACATAATCCACTGATGGTTTGAACCGAATCACCATTAAGCCAGTTATAAACAAAAGGAGGTATTCCGTTATGAGTGACAGTTATCGAGCCGTCACACCCGCCAGAGCAGGTTGCCGGAGTAATTGAATAAATCAGTTGAATCGGAGATTCGGGAACAGTTACTGAATCGGTTGAAGCACACCCGGTTGAATCAATTACGGTAACGGTATAAACCCCGGGACACAAGTTGGTAGCTGTATCGGTATTTTGAACCGGGAATGTATTCCAGATAAACTGATAAGGTGAGGCTGCAGAAGAAGGTGAAACAGCTGCCAGCCCATCACATAAGGCCGGGCAACTTTCCGGACGAGTGAAAAATGTTAATGGAAACGATGGCGGAGCCAGTAATTCAACCGTATCTGTAACTGCACATTGATTGCTATCGGTTACCGTAACAACATAGCTTCCTGCACACAGGCCGGTTGCTGTTTGTGTTGATTGTTGAGGGTTTGTATCCCAATAATACGTATGCGGGCTAAAAGGTGAAGACATCAGGGCAGTTGCTTCACCGTCACAAAACTGCTGGCAGCTTGGACTTACTGTAGCAAAACTAATGATGTAATCAGGATCTGCAACGGTTATTGAATCTGATGCTGAACAATTGTTAGAGTCGGTAATAGTTACAATGTAGGTTCCGGAACAAAGCCCTGTTGCTGTTTCCTGATTTTGTGGCGGGTTTGTATTCCATGAATAAGAATAGGGAAGTGCCGGTGAGTTAAAGAGTGCAGTTGCCTGTCCGTCACACACCTGATTGCAGGATGGACTGTCGGCAAATAAGACCAGCGTGAACGAAGGATCAGTAACCTCAATGCTGTCGGATACAGAACAGCCCAGGCTATCAGTTACCACAACGGTGTAAATACCTGCGCATAAGCCAGTTGCTACAGAAGTAACCTGAACTGGGACAGAGTTCCATGAATAGGTTAGGGGGCCTGTTCCACTCGCAATTGCTTCAGTAATTCCGTCACACATACCTGTACAGGTCGGGCTTGTAGCTGAAAGAGTCAGAGTCATAGCTGGTGAAGTAATTTCAACAGAATCAGTAATAAAGCAGCCTGTAGAATCAGTAATGGTGAAAATGTACATACCGGCACATAAATCTCCGATTTGAGATGTAGTATCACCGTTAGACCAACTGAAGGTAAACGGGGACTGACCGGTTGGTGAAAGCTGAATGGATCCGTCACAATTTCCGAAGCAGGTCGCCTGGGTTAAATTCACAGTTGTTGTCAGGCTGCAGTTATTCCATTTTGCAATTTTACTTGCATTCAGTCCTCCGGCATCAATAAAAATTCCACCCAGGTATAAATCATTCTGAAAAATATCCATAGCATTAACATCTTGGTCGCAGCCGCTTGTCAGAGCAGACCAGGAACTTCCGTTAAATCTGGCAATCCGGTTGGCCGACACGCCATTTGCCGAGGTGAAATTTCCCCCAACGTATAATTCATTCTGATACTCTTTAAAAACAGTGCCATACGTAGCACCTCCGGCAAGGCCGGTTCCTAAAGCTGACCATGATGTTCCATCCCATTTTGCAATTGATGAAGCAGCAGAACCACCTGCGCTGGTAAAACTTCCGGTGGCATATAGGTCACCGTTAAAAACATACAAATCATTTATATATTCAGAGCTACCGGTAATTCCGCCTCCAACATCGCTCCATGAGGTGCCATCCCAGGAGGCAATGTTATTGACCGGAACACTCCCGGCCATTGTAAACTGACCAGCCACATATAGTTTTCCATTGTATTCTTCTATTGAGAAAACCTGAGGGAAGCCGCCAGCCAAACCACCACCAACGTCTGTCCATGAAGTCCCGTTCCATTTGGCAATTGCAGCAGCCGGGTTACCACCGGCTGCTGAAAATATTCCACCGGCATATAATTCTCCGTTAAATGTTGCCAGGTAGTAAACCTCATTATCCATTCCGCCACCAACATCATTCCATGAAACACCGTCCCACCGGGCAATTCGGGGACAGGATACCATTCCAGAAGAGGTAAAAGCACCTGCACAATACAACTCGTTATTATAAAGCGTAAATGCATAAGCCGGATTGTTGAAACCATCAGCCAGAGCATGAAAAGTAGACCCGTCCCAAGCAGTTACAAAACTTAATGGTGTACTGCCGGAGGCACTGAATGAACCGGCTACATAAAGACGGTTATCATTGGGGTTAGTTAACATGCCCCAGACATTAAAGTTCAATCCGTCTCCTACTGTGTCCCAGGACTGGGAGAAAGATGAATGATGGATCAGTAATAAAGCAATAACAGCAATATAAAATCTGAATTTCATAGTTTAATATATTTTTTAAAATAGTAACCTAACTGTAACTTTTCCATATACGTTTCTGGGGGCTATAAGTTTAAAAAAAAACATAAGGATGGTTAAATGAGGAGGCGAACATACTCAATACCGAATCAATCAGCCTTTATCAGTCTCCCCGAACCTGTAATGTGTGCTGTAATTACAGACGGGTCTCCTTTATAAAAGATATTCCCAGACTCTTCAATAGTTGGATAAAGTTCATCTTTGACTGAAATATACATGTTTCCACTGCCGGAGTTATTCATATAAATCAGGTTACCCTGTAATCCGTAGAGGTCAACATAACCATAGCCACTGTAATACAGAATCAGAACTTCGGATTGGCCATATCCGGTAAGATCAGCAACACCGGTATGAATGTTCATATTAAAACGCCTTGTATTCAACAGCAATTCCATTTTACCGGTAGCATTCCAGTTATCATACCTAAAGGCTGTACTTAAAATGGTGTCTGCACAATTAAAATTACCTGAGCCATAATTGTCAACCTGAATCAGTGAATCAGTGAATACATCTGCCCGGATTCTTTTATTGAAATCACGAACCCAGTTGCATTTGTTCTTGTTTGCAATAACAAGCCAGCCGTCTTTTACGGTAGTTTCAATACCCCCGACCAGATTTGCTCCTCCGGTGATTACAATGTGCGGAATTCCCTGGTGAAAGAAAACATCAACCTTATCATGCATTTCAATAGAATGGAAAGGGCCGGAAGTTCTGTAAACTTCAATTTTATCTCCGCTTCCTTTCAGGCAATCAAACGTATGATCTTTTTCACATGAACAAAAGACACCAAGTAACCAAAGAATCAGAATTTGTCTCATTCAGAATCTAATACCTAATCCCAGTTCAAAAAAATCAGCTTTTCCAAAATGGGAACGTAAATTTAAACAACTAAACCAACCTGGAATAAACTCATAACGCATGCCAAGCCGCTGATATACTTTTCCTTCACTCATATATTGGGTATAGAGGTAATAGCCGCATTGCAGCAAGATGCTGAAATCAGAGAACATGAGTTCATAGGAACCATTAACTCCGGCCCGCACTGCATCCTGAAGTGGAGCTTTGTCTCCATCTGAATTTTTAAAAATTTCTCTGAAAGAGGCATCGTAATGCAGATCGAAACCAGCACCAAAACCACTTTTCCGGGACACCGGTTTTACAGCTGTAAAAGACAGTGAGGCTACCCCGTAATAAGGACCATTTACAGGATATCGTTGTTTAATTCCTCCTGATAAACAAATGCTTTTCCGCCATTTCCTGTTGAGTTCCGACAGTTCTGTTTTTCTAAGCTCAGTTAAGCCTCCCTGGTATGCAATGCCGGCTTTAACAGTGGGGATATTCAAGCCAAGATTAGGTGTTTTGACTGCTCCGTTTGAAAAATGATCAAATGCCAGACCTGTAATGAATGAGAAGTGTTTGTTGATTCTCCAATTTAATTCAGTAGTCAGGCTGATGGCAAAAGTCAGCCTCGTTCCAATAGCAAGGTTCTTATAGTTTTCATGTACAAGGAATTTACGTGTAAAATATGCGGTTCCAACTCCAAAGCTCAAGTGGAAAGCTATGTTATTATTTTTTAAAAAATCAAAATCAAGATAAGGAACAACCGAATGAACAAATCCGGTTTGGCCGGGATTCCCAAGATTAAAAAGCTGATATTTAACACCCATCAGAGGGAAATGATAAATCTGATGCCAATGATGATTGCCCGTAGTTTGTTTCTGGAAAAAGATTTCTGCTGTTTTAACATGATCCTTCTGAAGTTCAACAATGGACCCCCGGTGGGCCATTATAAATCCGTAATGAAAGGAGGCACCAACCGAGTATGCAGGCTTCTGAAGCTGAGAATAAACCACATCAGGCGATGCTGCCAGGCATAGCATAATCATAGTGGCTATGCAGCAGAAGCGTGGAAAAATAATTGGCTTCCCGTCTTTGAGCTTCATCAGTAATGGTTATTTTTAACGCGCCAAAATTGATTAATTAATCTT
The DNA here is from genome assembly GCA_020847635.1 of Bacteroidia bacterium. Lineage (GTDB taxonomy): Bacteria > Bacteroidota > Bacteroidia > AKYH767-A > OLB10 > CAADHD01. The sequence goes on along the minus strand of JADLBQ010000079.1, from coordinate 12,032 downwards.
TAACCCCCATAACTATGACACAGACTTCAGTGAATGAAAAAATTTTTTGGAGTGTGACCGAGGTAGCAGAAATGCTGGGTGTAAATGAATCGCACATTCGATATTGGGATAAGGAGTTTGACATCATAAAACCGGTAAGAAACAAAAAAGGAATCCGGTTTTTCACAAAAGAAGACATCCAGAATTTTAGACATATATATCATCTGGTTAAGGAGAAAGGATATACCCTTGAAGGAGCAAAGAAGATGATGAAATTTAAAAGAAAAGATCTTGAAAACACAGTAGATGTCCGCGAAACACTTACCAGTCTCAGGGATTTTCTGATTGAAGTAAAAGAGTCATTACCTTAGAATCCAGTTCCTTTCCTATCATGCGAAGGAGTTAAGCCTGTTTTAATTAAAAACAGTTGAGAAAAATAGCAGCCTTTTGTTTTGTTTTGCTGTTGTGAAACCCTTAGCAGAACGGATGCGACCAAAAGATCTGGAAAACTTTGTTGGCCAGGAACATCTTACAGGAACAAATGGAATAATCCGGAAACTGATCAGTAACCGGCATCTGCCTTCAATGATTTTCTGGGGGCCGCCAGGTACCGGAAAAACAACGCTGGCAACCATACTGGCAGGTCTGAGTAATGCTGCTTTTTATCAATTGAGCGCAATCAGTTCGGGAGTGAAAGAGGTAAGAGAGGTGATTGCTCATGCTGAAAAGGAATCGAAAGCTGTACTCTTTATTGATGAAATTCACCGGTTTAGCAAATCTCAGCAGGATTCACTGTTGGGAGCGGTTGAGCGTGGGGTAATAACCCTGATCGGTGCTACTACCGAAAATCCTTCGTTCGAGGTTATTCAGCCACTGCTTTCACGTTGTACGGTTTATGTATTAAACAGCCTGACTGTTCAGGATCTTGAAAAGATTCTTGAATATGCGCTGCAACAGGATCAATGGCTGAAAGCACGAAATATAATTCTTAAGGAGAAGGAAGCTCTCTTCAGTCTCTCAGGCGGGGATGCCAGAAAGTTGCTGAACCTGCTTGAAATGATTGTCGCTTCCGTACCGGGCGAGGAGGTGATTATTACCGATGAGATGGTTCAGCAGACTGCTCTTCGTAAACTGGCATTCTATGATAAAGGAGGTGAACAGCACTATGACATAATCTCGGCTTTTATTAAATCCATGCGGGGCAGCGATCCGAATGCAGCAGTTTACTGGCTGGCACGAATGATTGAAGGGGGTGAAGATCCTCTGTTTATTGCCAGGCGAATGGTCATTCTTGCATCAGAAGATATTGGAAATGCAAATCCAACGGCACTGGTGCTTGCCAATGCCTGCTTTGATGTAGTGAATAAAGTCGGTTATCCTGAATGCCGGATTATTCTCTCACAATGTGCAGCATATCTGGCATCATCCGTGAAAAGCAATGCTTCCTATATGGCAATTGAAGAAGCGCTGGCAGAGGTCAGAAAATCAGGTGACCTGCCGGTACCATTGTCATTGAGAAATGCACCAACTTCCTTAATGAAAGAGTTGAACTATGGTAAAGATTACCGGTATGCCCATCAGTTTGAGAATAATTTCATTAATCAGGAATACCTTCCCGAATCATTAAGTGGTCATAAGTTTTACGAACCAGGGATGAATCAGCGTGAAAATGAAATCCGGAAATTTCTCAGACTCCGTTGGGGTGATAAATACAATTATTGATTAGCGTTTATAGAAATTCATTTCATCAATTTGCTGCCACACAGACTCCGGTAACAGGAAACGGACATCCTTTCCGTTTTTGATTGACTGCCGGATAAAAGAAGATGAAATTTCAATCAGTGGTGCCTGCTGAAGTTTGATTTTAGGATGCGAAATGAATTCTCCACCGCTGTGGCCGGGTCTTGGATAGACATAGATTTCATAATGCTCAAGAATCTGTTCATAGTTTTTCCACTTCCGCAGTGTTTCCAGCGAATCTGTACCCATCAGCAGTACAAATGCATATCCAGGATATTGTTCGGTAAGATAAGTTACAGTATGAATAGTGTAAGACGGGCGCGGAAGCGTAAATTCAATTTTTGAAAGCTTGATTTTCCGGTAGTCACCAATAGCAGTTTGAACCAGGTCGCTACGGTGATAATCCTGAAGCAGGGAACCGGGCGGTTTTAACGGATTGTACGGTGATACAACCATCCAGACCGAATCTAAATCAGTAAACTCAGCAAAATAATTGGCAACAGCCATGTGCCCGATATGTACAGGGTTAAATGAGCCGAATAATAAACCAACTTTCATCATTGTATACAGCGTAGATTAAACCGTTATTCCCGAAACCCCCTTGACAAAAAGAAACTGACGGATCAACCGGGTAGCTTCCTGTTCTGCATGCTCAATCCGGTCGTTTACAATTACATGGGAGAAACGGTTTGCATAAGTTATTTCAGTTTCTGCACGGAGTACTCGGGTCATGAGGGTTTCATCTGTTTCCGTGGCTCTGGCGATCAATCTTCGCCTGAGTTCATCCATAGAAGGAGGTCTGACAAAAATATCGAGCAGGTTTTCACCAAATTGCTTTTTTATATTTAAACCGCCTTCAACATCCACATCAAATAAAACAACTTTACCCAGCTGAGCAATCCGGTGAACTTCGGATTTCAAGGTTCCATAATATCCGTTCTGATAAACTTCTTCCCATTCCAGAAATTCATTATCTGTGATTTTTTGCTTAAAGGCGGCAAGGCTGATGAAATAATAATCTCGGCCTTCAACTTCGTTTTTTCTTTTAGCTCTTGTAGTGGCTGATATTGAAAACTGCAGTTGTGGAAAGATTTCCAGCATTTTGTGTACAATGCTTGTTTTCCCACTGCCTGATGGGCCACAAAACAAAACCAGTAACTCGTGATTATCGTTCATCATAAAATTTTAATCATGCATTACAAGATATTGGCACTTTGTTCTTTCATTTTCTCAAGTTCATCTTTCATTTCCACAACTAATTGCTGAATGGGAGCATCATTGGCTTTTGAGCCAAGGGTATTGATCTCACGGTTCATTTCCTGAAGAATAAATCCCAGCTTTCTGCCATTTGATTTTTTCTCATGCAGGGTTTCTTCAAAGAAACTACAGTGACTGTTTAGTCTTACCAGTTCTTCAGTAACATCCAGTTTTTCAATATAGAAAATGAGCTCCTGCTCAAGCCTGTTTTGATCGGGTTTCACTTGTGCTTCCCGAAAAAGGGAAATCATTCTATTCCTGATCCTGAGTTTACGCTGATGCTCGCTGGAAGCCACCTGCTTCTCCAGTTGTCTTATTTTTTGAAGTCGTCTGACCAGGTCGTTCTCAAGAGCTTTGCCTTCTTTCTCTCTGAAAGACTGGAGATTGTCTAATGCGTTTTTAATGATGACTTTGGTTGAATTCCATTGCTTTTTTGTAAGTTCAGGCTGCTCGGTTGAAATGACGCCTGGCAGGGTCAGCACAGCCGGGAGCAGGTTGCCGGAATCCAGTTTATTTTTTAAGGCTATTTTTTTTAATGCACTAAGGTAAATATCGAGTAATGGGTTATTGAAAGCCTCTGAATTTGCCGGGCCTGTATTTTCATAACTGATATGAACATCTACCTTACCTCGTTCAAGAGATTCGCGGAGAAGTGTTCGCAATTCAAATTCAACATTCTTAAACGCAGAAGGAATCCGTAATGATAATTCAAAGGACTTGCTGTTCAATGTCCGGATTTCAACAGCAATACTGTAATTCCCTGCTTTGCCTGAAGCTTTTCCAAAACCGGTCATGGATACTAACATAGTCTGATTTGAATTGTCAAAAATAGTAGTTATGATTCTTTGTGCCGAATTCCAGTCAAACCGGTTTCAGAAGGACATTAATAAACTTTCTTATTAAAGTAGATTTTTTCCTGACCGGTATTGTCAATAAAATAAACTGTATTGCCATTGACCGAGAAATTTTTTGTACCCTGGTAGGTAACGGTTTCAATATTACCATTAATCAGCAGTTTGATTCTGTTGTTTGAATCCAGCCATGCGATTTTATCATTATGAATATGATAGTGCTCGGGAATGTAGGCTTCCAGTTCATATTTGGCTCCGTTTACATAGGCCATAAAATACCCATTGAGTTCATAAACTACCATTCTTTCAACAGCCGAATAAAACGGGGGTTCTGAAGGTTCAATTTTCCGTGTGGTTTTACCGGTTACGACATTAAAATCTCCATCCTCACCGATGAAGGCAATCAGGCTGTCAGCTACCTGGTATGACTTGGGCTTAAATTCAGAAAGCTTAAAAATCTTCCCGGATATAAATGCTTTAAACAGTTGAGTGGATTCATCAATCCAGGCAATAACATCCTTCCCACATTGATATGAAACGGGCGGATAGTTTTCTGCCTGTGTCATGATACCATTATAAAAGATATTAAACCGGTTATTATATGTAATGAAGGCTGCTGTATTGTATCCTGCTTTAAATTCATGAACATCCCCAATAGCAATATTCTCAAGTTCGTAGATCCGGCCGTTAATAAAGGCTTTAAGAAAAAGATATTGTTCGTCCAGGAACAGTACAGCATCTTCAGCAATGGTAAACTTACCGGCATGGGTTGTTAGTTCATGAATATGAGTGCCATTGAAAACACGCAGAACACCGAAATTCAGAAACACGACCATATGGTCGGTCACATCATAGGTGCCGTTCCAGGCTTTCTCAAGGGTAGTTACCTGGTTGTTACACCATACCTTTAGGGTATTCGTGTTATCTTCATAAGCTACCATTCGCAAAGAAGTTTTGAATGATATGATTTTCTGATGTTCAAGCTGAGTAGTAACACCCGTATTAAAAACAAAAAAATGATTGCGGTAATCGTTATATGCATTTATATTCTGAGCATCACCGACAAGCCCTGATGAGATAATAATCAAGCTGAAAAATAAATACTTCATTAACAGAAATTATTTTGTGTAATGGGTATTAAAAAAGTCCTGGTATTGTTCCAGATTACGTTTCTGGGCAAGAGTAATCATATTATCGGGGGTAATTAAAAAAACGAAAATGGTAGAAAGGTCAATATCATTAAAGATATCGTCACTTTCGATGGTGTCTTTGTAATATTTCAAGGCTTTATTGCGGTTAGGGAAGGAGCGAACCATGATAAACTGGGTTTCCATACCAAAGAAAGCATCATTAAACTGCAGATTGTCAGTCGAATAATAAACGGAGTTAAAGTCTGAAATTCGGCCTTTCATATCATTCAGGTCAAGTGAGCCAACTGGCCAGGCAACCACAAAATATTGAACAGTATCTGAACCAAAAAAATAGGGTGATGGTTCTGGTATCTGCTCTTTTACAGGTTCTGCAGCAAGACCAGAGTCACCTTCGGAAACGGGTTTTTTAGCCATCATATCAAGTATTTCCTGAGCACGGATACTCACCGAATCATTCGGATAGCGGGCAACAATAGTTTTTAAAGAAGCTTCAAATTCAGGTTGTGGTTTAATTTTTCCGATTGCTAGGGCTTCCAGAAATGCAAATCTTGGAGTAAGTTCATTTGGCGGAAAGAGTGAATCGGCATTCATTTTCCGGTTAATCACATCCTGAAACTGACCGTTTTTATAGGCTCTGAAGGTGTTCTCGTAATAGACTTGAAGGACTGCTGTTTTCTTAAGCTTTTCCTGGTAGTAATTTGGATTGGTAATGAGCCGGGCGTATTCGCTGTCTTCATACCGGGTTAACAGAATATCCTTGTAAAACCCGGCTTTAGCGGTGTCATTCATTGCCAGATAGATACGGTATAGGTTATAGTATGCCGGAAGCATGAATTTATTTTCCGGATATCTTTTCATCATGATTTCAAGATCTTCGGCTGCTGCTTTATTATTTTCTAACTGTTCCTTATATATCAGACCGGCATTGTAGTATGCTTCAAGGATTCTTTCATTTGACTGGTTAATTTGCTCAGCTGTAGATGGAATGTTCTCAAGGTACAACTTTGCTCGTTGTTCACTGTCAAGTTTCATAATTGAGTCACGCTTTGCTTCTTGCAGGGCAATATCTTCTTGATCATCGGATTCCATCGCTTCACCTGAATCTGTTAATTCAAGCACTTCTTCCCGTTTGCTTCGCCTCCAGTTGTCTTCAAGTTTTCGGTTTCCCCATTTCCTAGTGAATTCTTTGATTCCAAAATCAACAGTAGATGGATTGTAGAAATACCAGCCTCCGGCAATCTGAGGCGCATCCTGCATAGAGCGGTTGTAAGGCTGGCCGGGCATCGGAAGTTCTTCAAGTTCTTTTTCATCCTGTTTCATCGAATCACGTGATGCCATCTGTTGTTTAATCAGTTCATTTTCTTTTTCAATCAGAGACTGAATCAGTTTTTCGCGCTCGCTGACAGATAACATGGAAAGAGCCAACAGGCTGTCTTCAGTTGCAATCGTATTGAGGTTCCGGACTAAGCGGGTCAGACTCATCTTCCGGCTTGACAAACGGTCGAAATCCGGATGATCTGTTGAAAGGAAAGTAATGGTACTGTCATAAAAGGCCTGCGCCTTCCGGTAGTCTGCCTTGTTGTAGTAATAGTCAGCAAGAGCAACATACGAAAGTGCTTTCTGGTTTGTATTTAAGGTACTTGCACCAACTGAAAGTTGCAGTAAATCAATAGCTTCATTCGGGTTATTTTCTTTAAAAGCAATGGTTGCAAGTGAATAATAAATCTGATCTAAATAGTCTTTATTTTTATCATCGTGCAGCATTTTTTCCAGCTGATCTTTAATCTCACGGCTGCCGGTTGTTATATCATAGCATTGTGCCCTGCTGATTCGGGCATTAAATTCCATTTCATAGGAAGGCGCTTTCCGCATGGCCAACTGGTAATTGTTAAAGGCTTCCTGGAATTTTTCCATTTTCTGATAAAGCTGTCCCAGTATGAAATGATACCGTGCCTTTACTTTCTGGCTTTTTGCAAATGAAATGGCCTTACTAAGGTCTTCAGCAGCCTTTTCATAATTATTTTTTTGTAGATTGTAATTAGCCGAAATCGCAAAAAATTCGGCAGAACGTTTTTTCCATGGAAATGATTTGTCATTTCTCATATAGTCGAGCAGGAATTCAGCATCGAGGGTTTTACCTAATTCAAGGTAAGACTGGGCAAGCATCATCAGGGCATCATAGCGGATGGCATCACCGGAATAAGTGGAGGAGACAAACTGGTAAGTTTCGATAGCAGCCCAATAGTCATGTTTATAAAACTGGGCATTGCCCATCCAAAGATAGCTTTCCTTAACCCACCTGTTTTTTTCCTTCCCTTTAAAGACCATACTATGCCGCTGAATGACAATTGAAAAGCGCTTAATGGCTTCATCCATTTGCGGAGTAATGGATTTAGCGCTTTTTTCATCAGCATACCTGAATATGGACAGCAGTCTGTCATAGTGATCAACATGATTCCCGGCCAAAGAAACGGCTCCGTCTTTTACCTGTTGTCTGCCATTGAAGAAAAAATTGTCACGTCCGGTTACCCAATGATAGGTCCGGCTCAGGGTTGTGTCTTTTGTACGTGAGCAGGAAGTCATCATCCATAATGATACGACTCCGAGCAAAGTCAGAAGAGATGGCCTGGTTAAATGCATATTCGGATAGAAGTTCAAAACTAAAAAACCGGCAGAAAATTATGATTCACCTCAGATTTGTGATTTGGGACTTACTTTTGTTCGCTTGAACCGGCAAACTTAATTGATTTCGCCTAATAGCTGGCAGAATGGCTGAGGACCAAAAAAAACGGAAAAGAATATACCGGAGACTGAGGAATAAATACCGGCTTGTCATTATGAATGATGAGACCCTGGAAGAGAAAACCTCACTCAGGCTCTCACCTTTAAATGTTTTTGTTTTTGCTGGGACAATTATCCTGAGCCTGATCACTTTTACAATTTATATTGTTGCCTTTACTCCTTTACGAGAATATATACCCGGATATACCGATATTGGAATGAGGAAAAACCTGGTACGGCTTACAGCTCAGGCCGATTCACTTGAAGATGTCCTGAGTGCCCGGGAGGTATATTTTGAAAATCTTCAGAATATCATAAATGGTACTGTTGTACAGCCGGAGGTTAGTGGCAGTGATACTTCTTCGGCTAAGTATGATACCATTAATCAGTTGTACCGCTCGTATCAGGATTCATTACTTCGTAAGGAAATCGAATCTCCTGATAATTTTTCATTGCTGGCAGATGCAGCCCGGCTGCCTGCCAATGATATCCGGTCATTTTATTTTTTTACACCGGTTAAAGGAACCATCACTTCCGAATTCGGGCCGAAAGAAAAGCATTATGGAGTAGATATTGTTGCACAACCCAATGAAGCAATTAAAGCCACGCTTGACGGAACCATTGTTTTTGCTGACTGGACATTGGAAACAGGTTATATGATCGGGATTCAGCACAGCAATAATCTTTTTTCAGTATATAAGCATAACTCAGCTTTATTGAAAAAGACCGGTGATTTTGTAAAAGCTGGTGATGTAATTGCAATTATTGGTAATTCCGGTGAGTTTACAACCGGACCACATTTGCATTTTGAATTGTGGTATAATGGTCAGGCAGTGAATCCGGTTGATTTTATTTCATTTTAAACAATGATGAAAAGGCGAATAGCTTTACTTGGTTCTACAGGCTCAATCGGCACTCAGGCGCTTGAAGTCATTGCAACTCATCCTGATGATTTCAGTGTTGAACTGTTGACAGCCAACAGCAATGCTTCATTGTTAATTAAGCAGGCCATTCGATTTAATGCAGCAACGGTTGTGATTGGGAGAAAGGAACTCTTTAATGAAGTTAACAATGCTTTATTGCCTCATCACATCAAGGTTTTTGCCGGGGAAGAATCAGTTCTTCAATGTTTAGCTATGGAAAGTATTGACCTGGTGCTTGCAGCAATGGTAGGGTTTGCAGGACTGAAACCCGTTATTGAAGCATTGAAAAACAAAAAGCCGGTTGCCATTGCAAACAAAGAGGCATTGGTAGTAGCCGGTGATCTGATTACAAGAATTGCAGCTGAGAATAAAACTGCAATTCTGCCTGTTGACTCGGAACATTCAGCTGTTTTTCAATGTATTCAGGGCGAATTGTTAAATCCGATTAGGAAGGTAATCTTAACAGCTTCGGGAGGCCCTTTCAGAGGAAAAGATAAAAAATTTCTGGAGGGTGTAACTCCCCATCAGGCATTACAGCATCCCAACTGGAGTATGGGAGCCAAGATTACAATTGATTCGGCAACTCTGATGAATAAGGGGCTTGAGCTCATTGAAGCAAAATGGTTATTCGGGCTCAAACCTGAGCAAATTGAGGTGATTGTACATCCACAAAGTATCATTCACAGCATGGTTGAATTTGAAGATGGAAGTATGAAAGCCCAGATGGGATTGCCGGATATGAAGCTTCCCATTCAGTATGCATTGGCTTATCCTAAAAGATTATCACCAGGGTTTACTAATTTCAATTTTGCATTAAATAAAAACTTAACCTTTGAATACCCTGATGAAGAAACGTTTCGTTGTTTGGCAATTGCCAGGCAAGTGATGATAAAAGCAGGGAATGCTCCCTGTGCCATGAATGCAGCCAATGAAATTGCAGTTGCCGGCTTTTTAAATAATGAGATCCGGTTTAATGATATTCCTACGCTGGTTCAGTTATGTCTTGATAAGATTGAGTTTAAAACCGGTTGTACCTTTGAAGAATACCAGCAAACTGACGAGCAGGCAAGACACATAACCCGTGAAATTATTTCACATAAAACAATAACTTCGCCCGTTTGATTATTATAAAGGTACTTTCTGACTAAAGAGCAAGCAACAATATGGACGCACTCATTATGGCTGGCCAGCTGATTTTAGGATTATCAATTCTTGTTACCCTGCATGAATTAGGACACTTTCTGGCCGCCAGAGCTTTTGGTATCCGGGTTGAGAAATTTTATCTGTTTTTTGATGCCTGGGGAATCAAGCTGTTTAAATTTTCAAAAGGAGATACTGAATACGGAGTCGGATGGCTACCATTTGGGGGTTATGTCAAGATTTCGGGAATGATTGATGAATCTTTGGATAAAGACCAACTGGCATCCCCGCCTCAACCCTACGAATTCAGATCCAAGCCCGCCTGGCAGCGATTAATTGTAATGATTGCCGGAGTTGTGATGAATGTCATTCTGGGCATTGCTATCTTTTCTTTTAACCTGATCAACTTCAAAAAAGAGTATCTGCCCAATTCGGAAGTAAAACAAGGGATTTATGCCTATACACTTGGCAAAGAGCTAGGCCTTGAAGATGGTGATAAAATAGTTGCTATTAATGGTAAATCATTTGAGCGGTTTGAAGACCTGCTTTCTTCTAGAGTGATGTTTGGAGCTAAGCTGACAGTACTCCGCAAAGGACAAACTCTGGAAATTGATGTTCCTGATAATTTTTATAAACGTTATTTCGGATCTTCAGGTAATAATTTTATAGGGACTGGTGAGCTGAGTTTTTATATTCAATCGGTACAACCGGGCGAACCTGCTGAACAGGCAGGTGTCTTGCCCGGAGATACCCTCTTACGAATTAATCATGAACGAATAACCGATTTTGAAGTCATGCATTCGGTAATCTCTGAGAATAAAGGTAAAGAAGTTGAGCTGCAGATTAAACGGAATACCCGAATTCTGGATCTGACTGTTCCCGTTAATGAGAAAGGTACCATTGGAATTGTTTATAGTGCAGCTATGAGCCAGCAGCAGGATTATCATATGAAAAAATATGACTTCCGGTCGGCTGTCAAGTTTGGTACCAGTGATGCGATTGAAAGCCTGGTGTCAAATGCCAAAGGATTACGGAAAATTTTTACAGGTGAAGAAAAGGCAACCGAATCTATTCAGGGACCAATCGGTATTGCAACCATCTATGGCAAAACCTGGGACTGGCCTAAGTTCTGGGCAATTACAGGACTGCTGAGTATGGTACTGGCATTTATGAATATTCTTCCAATTCCGGCACTTGATGGCGGACATGTCATCTTTCTGCTGATCGAAGTAGTTACCCGCAGAAAGTTCAGCGATAAATTTATGGAACGCTCGCAGATTGTGGGAATGGTAATTCTTCTGGCTCTGATGGTTTTTGCTGTTGGTAACGACATCTGGAAGCATATCCTGAATTAAGCATTGCATTGTGAGCTAGTAGTCCGTGAACTACACTGTTATTGCTTACCGGATGTTTATAAATTGAACAACACCTCAGGGCAGTATCTCTCTGAAAAATATATTTTCGGATGCTCACTTTCTCTTCAAAATGAAACATTTGTTAACCGCTTTCTTTAGTTTGTTACTCAATGTTACTTTTTCTCAGACAGACAGCAGTTTGTTTCACAGAGTTATGATTGTACCATACGAGCCCCAATATTATCTTTCAGATGCCGACCATGAAATTGTGAAAGAAACCGGAAAGGATCCTGCTATAATTCGTGAATCATTCCGGAAATCAGTTGACTTATACGTTCAGCGCCTGATCAGCGGATATACTCCTTGTTTATCACTGCTCAACGATGCAGATTCAATGCCTCAGCTTAAGGAAACTTTGATTTCAATTTACAACAAAGCCGGTTACCGCTATGAGGCAGTAATGCCAATGCCGGTTATTAAAGAATATACCGATTCAGTTACGAGATCGTTAAAGAAAGTTAATAAGGAAACAGATGACTCCAGAACTGCAACTCAATATTATATTCCTCCTCCGGATGCCAGGTTCATGAATGCCGTTTTAAGTAAACCGGAAGTATTGCAGGAAATTTTTGCTGAATTTGGTACAGATATCTTTGTTTTTCTCAACCAGTTTGAAATAAAGACAAATTACAAAAACTGCCTGGATATTGCCAACAAGATTTATCAGCGCGAGTTAATGGTTCATTTTTCTGTCTATGATTTTACTGGGAAGCAGTTAGCAGGTAGTTATGCCCTTGCTTTCTTTCCGTCAGATAGCAACAAGGCTTCAGAAATAGTAAAAACCTGCTTCCCCGA
>JADLBQ010000078.1 GCA_020847635.1 Bacteroidia bacterium | reverse complement strand
GGATACGGGTGGTTATAAACAGAAAAATAAAAAGTATAATCAGATAAATCATCCAGGTTTCACTTATTGAAATTGTAACTTCACGAATAACTGAGGTTGCCTGTCGGTCAACCAGAAAAACCGATTGGTTCAACAACCAGATCATACCATTTAAAACTTTTCCAAACCAAAGTGTGAGCATACTGCTTCCGGGAATACTACTAAGAAAAAACAGAAATAGTCCGGCACACATAATGATAAACGCCAGGGGGATAACGACCAGATTCGAGAGAAAGAACAATAATGGAAATTGGTGGAAATAAAGTAATCCGAGAGGAAAAGTCACTAATTGTGCTGCAATGGAAACAGATGTAATTTCCCATGTTTTATGCAAAAGCCATCCCTCCGGTTCCCACCATCTGAAGATTACCGGATGTACAGCAATAATTCCAAAAACTGCCAGAAAACTTAACTGAAAGCCTACCTCAGTAATCAGATAGGGATTGTAAATGAGCAATAAAAAGGCGGCAATAAACATACTGTTATAAACATTTCCCTTTCTGTAAATCAACTGGCCAAACAACACAACTGAAATCATGACCGAAGCTCTCAGAACAGAAGGTGAAAAACCTGTCAGCATTGCATAAAACCAGATAAAAAGGAGCAACAAGAATTGCTTGATCGATTTAATTTTTTTGAATTTATCAATCCATCTGAAAAGTAATTCGAGAATCAGAAAAATGATTCCGACATGCATTCCTGAAACAGCCAGCACATGCAATGCACCGGCACTGGCAAATGCATTGATCTGCTCGATATCCAGGTTGTCTCTGAATCCCAGGATAATAGCAGCAGCGACTGCCTTTTCTTGTTTACCAGTCAGGTAATCATCAAAAATTCCGATAAAATGCTGTCTGAGTCTTAAAGAGAAAGCAATCAATGGATTACCCAAACCGGCTCCGGTTTTTAATATTCTTTTTTCATCGGCATAAACCTGGGATGAGATATTATGAAAGGACAGGTAACGCCTATAGTTAAATTCTTCAGGATTCTGGGGATCCTCAATTCTGAATGGGGAAGACAAAATAATGACTTTATCCCCATATTGCAGGCTATCAGCCCATGCTGATTTCCTGAAATAAAAAAGCATACGTCCAGTTGCCGGTTTCCAGGTTCCGTTACTGTCACGAACTGTTTCTACTTTTAAAGTGGTCTTATAAGATGTTACTTTTTCATGGAGTTCATCAAGAATGGTTCCGCTCACAGCAGTAATTCCTTCCGTCCTGGAATAATGAGGATTAAACCGTGCATCATCAGCAATGAACAGACGCAATATACCGATTGAAAAAAACAAGAGTGAAATACCAACTCCGGTAATCCATTCAAAGCTATGAGGAAAATCTTTACTCAGCAGAATTCTGATTCCAACATTAAGCGTACCACCGATAAATAACACGACCGGTACCCATTCGGGGACCTGAGAAAAGGTTGCAGTCAGGATGCCGGCAACAAAAGGAATCAAAATCCTTAGAAACGGGATGTTGCCGAATCTGTTCATAGGCTGTTATTTTACCATCTGTTCCTCCAGAATTTTCTTATAATAATTCTCATACCTGGGAAGAATTACCTGTAAATCAAATTCTTTAGCCCTGGCCAATGCATTCCGTTTAAATTCCTGTAGCACTTCATTGTTCTTCAGTATTTTTAGTGCATTAGCAGCCATATTATCCACATCCCCAACATTACTCATGAAACCTGTTTTACCATGAATGTTCAGTTCCGGCAATCCACCGGTATTGGTTGAAATAACCGGAACCTGGCAAGCCATTGCTTCAAGAGCTGCTAATCCAAAACTTTCTGACTCAGAAGGCATAATGAATAAGTCGCATACAGACAGGATTTCTTCAATTGCATCCTGTTTCCCAAGAAACCTCACTTCTTCATGCTGCTGATTTTCGTGGCATATTTTTTCGATTGTAGCTCTTTCCGGTCCGTCTCCCAATAATAACAGTTTGCATGGAATAAACTGATTAACCCTTTTAAACACTTCAATCACATCCTGAACCCGTTTTACTTTTCTGAAATTTGAAGTGTGAACCAATAGCCTTTCTCCCAATGGAGCAATAGCCTTTTTAAAATGATCTTTAGGCTTTTTTGAAAACCGGTTGAGATCAATAAAATTCGGAATGACTTCAATCGGCCTGGTAATTTTAAAATTACTAAAGGTATCCTTCCGCAACGAATCGGAGACTGCCGTAATTCCATCCGAATGATTTATCGCAAAAGTGACAACCGGCTCAAAACTTGAATCACGACCTACCAATGTAATATCAGTTCCATGCAGTGTAGTAACTACCGGAATATGGATTCCCTGTTCTGCTAAAATCATTTTGGCCAGATAAGCAGCAGATGCATGTGGGATTGCATAGTGTACATGCAACAAATCAAGCTCTTCATATTTTGCAACATGAACCAGCTTACTGGTTAATGCTGATTCGTATGGGACATAGTCAAATAACGGATAATTCACCACTTCAACTTCATGATATGAAATATTAGCTGAGAAAAAATCAAGTCTTACAGGTTGACTATATGTAATAAAATGAATGTGATGCCCTTTGCCTGCAAGTGCTTTACCAAGCTCAGTTGCTACAACACCGCTACCTCCAAAAGTCGGATAACAAACAATTCCAATCTTCATTATTTCTTTTTTTACAAAGCTAAATAATAAAATCTGCAGAATATTCACAGATAGTAACTCAGGTAAATACTGCAAATCCAGCAGCTTTCTCAAAATCTGTAGGGAATCCCAATGCAATCAGAATATCGGATTCATTTACAATAAAATCAGCAGCCGGGTTCTGAATTACCTGCCCTCCTCTTTGAACGGCAATAACATTAATTCCGAAATCCCTTCTGAGATGAATCTCCTTCAGGCTCTTGTTGATCCATACGGAATTTGGAAATACTTTGAGCTTAGTAACTCCAAGCTGTGATATTAAAGAAAGGGCATTGTCATTTTTTATCTTCCTGTTTCGTAACATTTTATAATTCTCACTCCTGATTTCATCACTGAACCGGGCAATCTCTTCATCCGGTACAAGATACTGTTTCATCACCCTAGTAAATATTTCAATTGATGTTTCAAATTCCTCAGGAATTACCTCATCTGCACCAAGCTTTCTGACTCTGTCCATATCCTCAAGGAAACGAGTTCTGGCAATCACGATTATCTTAGGATAGTGTTTTTTGATAGCCGAAACAATCATTTCTGTTGAAACGGGATCATGGGTAGCAACTACAGCAATTCTTGCCTGCTGAATTGCTGCCCGTTCCAGGGTTTGGGTATTTGCTGCATCTCCAAAAATAAAATACTCATGTTGTTTGATTTCTTTTCTGTAAGTATCCGGATTGTAATCAATTACAACATAAGGGATTCCTGCTTCTCGGGCTGCCCGTGAAAGATTTCTACCATTCGTTCCAAACCCGATAATAATAAGGTGGTCTGTCAGATTAACCTGAAAACCTTTTTCGGCTTCTGAATAGTTAGCCTTGGTCTCACTGTGTCGCGACATTCCGGTAAATCTTTCGGCCAGGCAGGGAGCAACCTGAATAATAAAAGGCGAAACTCCCATTGTAATAACTGAAACGGCTAAAAACATTTGAGAAATATGTTCATCTAACAGGTTATGTTCAGCTCCTTGCTGTGATAATACAAAAGCAAATTCACCAACCTGGCAGAGAGCCAGCGCAGTAATAATTATGGATCGTTTGGGCATTCTCATCAACCAGCCAACAAGCAGTATGATCAGAATCTTCACTATCAAGACAAGCAAAACAAGCCCAACGGCTTCCAAAAGCTGGTGAAATACATATCTTAAGTTGAGCAACATCCCGATTGAGATAAAAAATATACTGGTAAAGACCTTTTTAAATGGTAAAATACTACTCATTGCCTCCAGGCTGAATTCAGATTCGGAAATCATCAGCCCGGCAAGAAATGCGCCTAAGGCCAATGACAATCCAACCTGACGGGTCAGCATTGCTGTGAGAAAGCAAATAGTAATGATAAACAGTAGAAACAGTTCGCGGTTACGAGTTCGAACAATCTGTTCAATTAATCGGGGCATGAATTTTCTGGAAGTGTATAAAATGATTGCAACCAGTACAATTCCTGATCCGAGTTTAACCAAATCTCCGGTTTTAAATTCTTCAGCCGCCAGCCAGGGCAGTATCAAAATTAACGGGACAATGGCAATATCCTGAAAAATCAGAATTGAGAGACTAACCCTGCCATGCAATGATTCAATCTGATTAGACTCCTGAAACAACTGAAGCACGATAGCCGTACTGCTGAGACTGAATAACGCACCTGCAAATATGGCGCGATTCCATTCCATTCCTGCTAACCAAACAGATAAGCATGTAAATGCGCCAATAGTTAAAATAAGCTGGAGGGTTCCACCTATAAAAATGTATCGCTTGGAACGAATCAGTTTATCAATTGAAAATTCCATTCCAATTGTAAAAAGCAATAATAACACCCCTACTTCAGCCAGGCTTTCTACGTTTTCGACATCCGAAACCAATCCAAAACCATGAGGCCCTACCAGCATACCGGCTATCAGAAAAGCAACAATCGTTGGAATATTCAACTTTAAACAGAAATAAAGAACACCAGCAGAAATTGCCAGAACAATGGTGATGTCAAAGAGAATCTGCATCAGGCCATAAAAATAAGACTGAATGAATAATTACACCTTAAGTGTCGGTCTGCCCCGCTGCGTTCAAAACTCTTTTATTCTTTATTCAGTCCAATCACGGATCTTATTACAATCAGATTTACTTTTGAACGTTTATTAGAAACTCATCTATGAAAAAGAAAATTCTTATCATCTTTTTTATTTTGTTCGGACTTCTGATCCTTGCAGTTTTACTTATTCCTATCCTGTTTAAAGGAAAAATAACTGCAATGCTCAAAAGTGAGATTAATAAAAACCTGGAAGCAACAGTCGATTTCAGTTCTGTAAATCTGAGCCTGATAAAAAATTTCCCCTCATTATCTCTTACAATAAATGATCTGACGGTAACCGGTAAAGATGAATTTGAAAAAGATACACTGGCAGATGTGCAAGAACTTACAGTTAACATCAACCTCTGGACGGTTATTTCTGGTTCTCAGATTACCATTAATTCGGTTTCTGTCAGCAAACCGCTGATCAACATTATTATTCTTGAAAACGGTCATGCCAATTACATGATTGTAAAAGAAGACACAACTGTTGCAGATGCTGAACCTGCATCTTTCAAAATGAAGCTGAATGAATATGAAATTACGGATTGCTGGCTCAGCTACGATGACCGTTCTCTGGCATTCAAAATGATACTTGACCAGCTGAATCATAAAGGTACAGGTGATTTTACAGCAGACTTCTTTACATTATCCACTAACACAAAAGCTGTTTCCAGCTTATGGTATGAAGGTATTAAATATTTTTCGGTTATCAACACTGAAATAAAAGCTGATATGGATATGGATATCAAGAATATGCGCTTTACATTCAAACAAAATGAGCTTAAACTAAATGAGCTTGTATTCGGAGCTGATGGTTGGTTATCCATGCCGGATGAAGCGATTACAATGGATCTAAAGTTTGAAGCGAGAAAAAATGAATTTGCAAATTTTATTTCGCTGATTCCAGGAATGTATTCCGCTGATTTTAAGGACATGAAATCTTCCGGAACCTTAGCCCTAACAGGATTTGTAAAAGGCATATACAGCGATAATTCTGTTCCTGGATTTGGAGTTGATCTCACTGTCAATAATGGAATGTTTCACTATCCCTCTCTCCCTGAAACGGTTAAAAATGTAACGATTGACCTCAATGTCATCAATCCCTCAGGTATTCCCGATCAGACTGAAATTAATCTTCGCAAACTGCAGGCAGAAATTGGTACTAGCCCTGTTGAAGCTGCACTTACTCTTCGAACACCGGTAAGTGATGCCCGGTTTAATGCCAGGTTGAAAGGTAAAATTGATTTTAGTTCTCTATTTAAAATTATTCCGCTCGAAAAAGGAACCGAGCTGTCAGGACTCTTGAGTTCTGATTTTACAGCATCTGGAAGTATGAGTGCGATTGAACAAAAGAGCTATGAAAATGTAAATTCTAGCGGGACTATTTCATTAACCGGTTTTCGTTTTAAAAATTCCTTAATGCACGATGCAGTTGAGGTACCTGACTGCCGGCTTTCTTTTAACCCCAGAAATATTACACTTTCTAACCTTGAGATGAAAACTGCAGGTACCGACCTGAAGGCAAATGGAACAATTGACAACCTGGCCAGCTATTTTTTCAGAGATGATCTGCTCAGAGGAAGTTTTACAGTGATTGCTGCTCAAGTTGATTTACGTCCATTTATGAGTGAAGCCCCTGCATCAGCAAGTCCCGGAATACCATCAACAGTTCCATCCGCTCCTGAGATCCCTTCAAATATTGATTTTACATTAAATTTTAATGCAGACAGAGTCCTTTATGATAATCTTGTATTAACCGGCTTTAAAGGTAATGTTGCCGTAAGGGAGAAGACTGCCGGTCTGAACAATATTACCTTCGGACTGCTTGATGGTCTCATTTCAATGAATGGGTTATATAACGGGAAAAAGGTAAAGCAACCGGCTTTAAATTTTGACATGACTATCCAGAAAATGGATATTCAAAAAACATTTGAGCATTTTAATTCCGTTAAATTTTTAGCACCCATTGCAGGCAAAATGACTGGCCGGTATTCTGCAGAATTCTCAATACAGGGAAATCTGAATGAACATCTAGAGCCTGACTATGCTTCCTTAAGCGGAGGAGGCCGTCTTCAGACACATAGAGCAACCATTGCCAATTTCGAACCTATGGTAAAGGTTGCTGATGCACTTAAACTCGATCAGTTCAAAAAAGCTTCATTAAGTGATGCAAATCTGTCTTTTAAAATTATTGAGGGGAGAGTGTATATTCAACCCTATGAGCAATCCATAGCAGGAATAAAAGTGAAAATTGAAGGAAGCAGTGGTATTGACCAGACTATTGATTATACCTGGGGGTTACAGATTCCAACAAAGACACTGCCCTCAGCTGCCACCGGAGTTATTAATTCACTGATTTCAAAAGCAAACTCAACCGGTGCAAATCTTAGTATGGGTGATGTTGTTAATGTTAATGTCAATATTGGCGGTACCGTAACCAAACCGGTGATTCAAACAGGAATGAGAGATGCCATAGATTCAGCAGCCGGCAACTTGAAATCAAAGGTTCAGCAAGAACTTGAAAATAAAAAACAGGACCTTGAGGATAAAGCGAAGGCGGAAGCCGAACGATTAAAGAAAGAAGCTGAAGAAAAAATTAAAGCTGAAACTGAAAGACTAAAAAAAGAAGCTGAAGAAAAAGTAAAAAAGGAAGCCGGGAAAAAAATCAAAGATTTATTTGGCAAACCAAAATAACCCGGACTGGTTTTGAACTACCTGAGCATATTCATTTTACCTCTAGTGAAAATGAAGAACCTGATCTTTCAATAATTCAGGACCATCTATGCTTACTTTTGCAAAAGTACCGGGTTGCAATACAGCTGCGGGAAATCTTGTTTAATGACAAACGAAGAATTAAGACAGCTTTTCAGCCGGCATCCTGTTACAACTGAAGCATTTTCCTTTTCAGCGCTTGATAAGAAACAACTCATTCTTGAGGGATTAGCGGGCAGTGCTCCTGCGTTTCTGCTGGCCTCGGTTTATGATCGATACAGGATCACCCTTGCTATCCTGCCTGATACTGAACAGGCCGCTTACTTTGCCAACGATCTAATGAGTCTCATTGGTGAGACCAGAGTTCATTTCTTTCCGTCATCCTTTAAAAAAAGTCTGAAACAGGGTCAGATTGATACGAACCATATACTGGCCCGTTCAGAAACTTTATCGCATATCAGCCGGGCAAAGAATCCATTGGTCGTAGTTACATGCCCTCCCGCAATCCATGAAAAAGTAGTTGGACGCCAGCAACTGAATCAGAATACCTTCAAAATTCAGCAAGGTGAAGTAACCGGAATGGGGTTTCTGCAAGAGTTTCTTGACACCCATGGATTTAGAATCTCTGATTTTGTTTATGAGCCTGGTCAATATTCGCTCAGAGGAGGGATTATTGATGTTTTTTCGTTTGGAAATGAGATGCCTTACCGGATTGAATTTAATGGTGATCGGATTGAATCAGTTCGTTGTTTTAATCCGGTTTCACAACTCAGTGAACAACAAGCCGGTTATGTGACTATAGTTCCTGATTTCAGCAATTCAAAAGTTTACAATCAATACGAATCTCTACTCAGCTTTCTTCCTCATGAAAGTGTGATCTGGGCTTATAATCTTCCGCAGATCTATCAGTCAGTAAAAACTGACAGCCTTGAAATTCCTGAAAATGGTGAGATTGGGAATGAAGAAAAACGGGTTACTTTTCTCCAGCCTGAAGAGCTGGTTAGCCAGCTTGAAAATTTCTCTCTTATTCAATTCGGGAATATGTTTAACGGGAATGGCACCAGGTATTCATTTAACCAATCACCTCAACCTTCCTTTAATAAGAATTTTGATTTACTGTTCAGTCATCTTCAGGAATATAATCTCAAATCCTACAAGCCTCTTATCTTATGTGATTCAGCCAAGCAGGTCGAGCGCCTCTATTCTATTTACGAACATTCAGGTAAAGAATATGGAGACCATCTCTTCTCCGCCCAACTACTTTCCATTCATGAAGGTTTTACTGATCATCAACTGAAGATTACACTATATACCGATCATCAGGTATTTAACCGGTATCACAGATATCGGGTTAAACGCAAATACACCGAATCTGAAGCAATTTCACTCAAAGAGCTGTACAGCCTACAGCCGGGAGATTACATTACCCACATTGATCATGGAGTTGGCCGCTTTGCAGGTCTTGAGAAAATTTATGTGAATGGCAGGGAGCAGGAGGCAATCCGGCTGATTTACAAAGACAATGATGTTTTATATATCAGTATCCATGCATTGAACCGGATTTCTCGTTATTCAGGTAAAGACGGTACTATACCTGCATTGAATAAATTGGGTTCAAATTCATGGTCAGTTCTGAAGCAAAAGACTAAAAAGAAAGTTAAAGACATCGCTAAAGATCTGATTGCCCTTTATGCCAAACGCAAACTTCAAAAAGGATTTGCCTATTCTGCAGACAGTTATCTCCAGACCGAACTTGAAGCTTCCTTTGTTTTTGAAGATACACCTGATCAGATTAAATCAACCCAGGATGTAAAGAAAGATATGGAATCTGCAGTACCAATGGACCGTCTTATTTGTGGAGATGTCGGATTTGGTAAAACTGAAATTGCCATTAGAGCTGCATTTAAAGCTGTAACTGATGGTAAACAGGCTGCTGTACTGGTCCCAACAACGATTCTGGCTCTTCAACATTTCCGGACGTTCTCGGAAAGGCTCAGGGATTTTCCCTGTTCGGTTGACTTCATTAACCGGTTTAAATCTCCAACCAAACAAAAAGAAACTCTTACAAAACTAAAAGAAGGGAAAACTGATATAATAATTGGTACTCACCGGCTGCTGAGCAAGGATGTTCTGTTTAAAGACCTCGGATTACTGATTATTGATGAAGAACAAAAATTCGGTGTGTCTGCAAAGGAAAAAATCAAGCAACTTAAAATTAATGTAGATACCCTCACTCTTACTGCTACTCCAATCCCCAGAACTCTTCAGTTTTCATTGATGGGTGCACGTGACCTGAGCATCATCAATACTCCACCTGCAAGCCGTTTCCCGGTAACTACTGAACTTCACGTTTTTAGTGAAGAAATCATTCATGATACAATAAATTTTGAATTAGCCCGTGGCGGACAGGTTTTCTTTGTCCATAACCGGATCAGCAATCTGGAAGATCTAGCATCAATGATCAGAAAACTGTGTCCGGGAGCAACTGTATCCATTGTACATGGCCAAATGGAGAGCGATAAGCTTGAGAAAGAAATGATGAATTTTATTGAAGGTGAAACGGATGTTTTGCTCTCGACTACTATTATAGAATCAGGCCTGGATATTTCAAATGCAAATACAATCATTATTAACCAGGCACAACACTACGGATTGAGTGACCTTCATCAGATGCGGGGACGAGTTGGCCGATCTAACAAAAAAGCTTTTTGTTACCTGCTCACCCCACCTCATTCAGTTTTGACTTCTGAAGCCAGGCAACGACTTAAAGCCTGTGAAGAATTCTCAGAACTGGGGAGTGGATTTCAGATTGCAATGCGCGATCTTGATATCCGGGGTGCCGGCAACATTCTTGGCGGTGAGCAAAGTGGATTTATTTCAGAAGTTGGCTTTGAAATGTATCATAAAATCCTGGATGAGGCAATTACAGAGTTAAAAGAAACAGAGTTTAAAGATTTATTTTCAACCGATGAAACTCCGTTTGCTACAGACTGCCAGATTGAGACCGATCTGGAAATTCTGATCCCTACTTCCTATGTCGAAAGTACCAATGAACGGCTTAAAATTTACCAGGAAATGGATCATCTTACCAGCGAGCACGAAATCATCCAGTTTAAAACAGACCTGGCTGACCGCTTTGGCCCGATACCGAAGCCTGTTCATGAGTTGATTGAGACCTTGATTATGCGACAACTTGCCAAAGATGCAGGCTTTGAAAAAATAATTATTAAACGTGAGATGATGAGATGCTATTTCCCTACCCGGAATCAGCAGGCATTTTTCAATTCTGAAAAATTTGACAGAATTTTATCCTTTATTAGAAGCAATGAAAACCACTGTTTACTGAAACAAGAAAAGAATAGCGCATTAATCTCCGTTGCCGGAATTTCTTCTATTGCCTCCGCAGTTACCTTTCTCCGCAACCTGAATAACCTGCTGCCTGTTGTAGAAGAAAATAAGATTAAAAGTTCAAACAAATAACAAGTTGCCTCTATAGCAACTTAAAAAGTAAATGTGATTGTCCCTTCCATTTGCAGCGGGCACTTGGGGCAGTTATCAAATTTGGCACCCTGAGCTGCATTCTTTGAAAGGTCAAGCAGGTATTTGTCAGTTGTATTTGTACCTTCTGCTCCAGGACTTGCTTTCATAACACTTCCATACTTATCTACAGTTACTGACACTACAACAATTCCCTTTTTCATGGTCAGATTCTCATAAACAGGAGTCTTTGTCATTTTTCTTCCATTCAGTACATATCCAACACCTTTTAGGCCGGTTGGTATATCAGCGGCCGGGCGGTCATCAAATACAATAGAGGAAATTTCAGCAGCATCAAATTTCAATTCATTGCCTTTAAACTCAAAGATGGCTTTATTGTCATTAAATGATTTAAGATTTCCGTTCATTTTTTCACCGCTCTTCAGAATAAGGGTATGCTGGGCAAAAGCAGCACCGGCAATCAGACAGAAAGCCATTATCAGAATCTTTTTCATAGCAACTCAATTTACTGCAAAAGTAAAATGATCCTTCCGGATCAAAATGAATAACCGCTTAATTACCCAAGTTAGTTTTTAACATCAGAAACCTGAATATCTACCTTTGAACCTTATAACTTCATGTTTTTACTTAACCAGAATCTATAAACCCACAGAAACTTTTTATGTATTTTAAAAATCCTGTCTCTATGATAAACGGTAACAGACATACCGAAATCCTTTTTGCTGGTTCTTTCTTTCGGCCTCTTTCCGGTCTGTTAAAACTAACCATCGGGAATGGAAGGAGAACCTGATAAGTATAATAAAAAATATATGAGTGAATTTGAAATAATTAAAACTGACTTAAGTCCTGTTTTGCCGCCAATGGCTCGTGACTACAGTATAAATCCGGGGTTGCTAAAACAGTATTATCATTTCCCCCCCCAATTGGAGTCATTCCGCAAAGCAATCGAATTCAGAAAGACCAATTATCATCATCGTGAGCTATTAGTGGAAGTACTTGCGAAACAGTATGAAAAAGTTCAAAGCGGAACAAAGTCAGCTGTTACTCAGATTGAAAAACTAAAATCAGAAAACACCTTTACCGTTACAACCGGTCATCAGCTAAACATTTTTACTGGCCCGCTCTACTTTATTTATAAAATTATCAGTGTCATTAAGTTGGCAGACCAGTTAAAACCGCAATTTCCACAGTTTGATTTTGTACCGGTTTACTGGATGGCCGGTGAAGACCATGACTTACTGGAAATTAATCACTTCTATATTCAGAATCAAAAAATAGAATGGTCAGAACCAGAAGCAGGCCCACCCTGCGGCAGATTAAAAACTGATGGTTTAGTAGAAATTGCAGATATATTACTAAAACAATACCAGAATAATCCAGAACTGGTTAAGTTACTTGTTGCTTTTAAAACGTATTATTCAGAAAATAAAACTCTTACTGATGCAACACGAGAATTAGTAAATTACCTCTTCGGAGAAAAAGGCCTGTTGATTATAAATGCAGATGATGCAGATTTAAAAAAATGCCTTATCCCTGTCATAAAGGATGATTTTATTAATTCTTCAGCTTTCAACCTGGTTAACCGGACTGTTGCTGAAATTGAAAAAAAGTATAAAGCTCAGGTTCATCCCCGGAAAATCAACTTTTTTTATTTGGGTAATAATATTCGTGACAGATTAATAGCAGCTAATGACAGGTATGCAACCATATCTTCAGGTCTTAGCTTTACCAGGGATGAGCTCCTAAACGAAATTGAAACTCATCCTGAGAATTTTAGCCCGAATGTTGTTATCCGTCCATTATACCAGGAGCTTATTCTTCCAAATCTTGCCTATGTCGGGGGCCCTTCTGAAATTTCCTATTGGATGGAATATAAAACATTTTTTGAATATCACCAGATGCGGTTACCGGTTCTGTTACTCCGCGATTCGTTTCTGTGGATAGATGAGTCTTTAAGTTCATTGCTAGAAAAGGCAGATCTGGATGCAGAAGATTTTCTACAGGATGAACCGGACATTATCAAAAAATTTCTTTTAGCCCGCTCACCAGATGCCGAATGGATAATGGAGGCTCAGTCACAAATAGAAACTGTTTATGGAAAGTTAGCTGAGCAAATTGTTAAAATTGATCCGACATTAAAAGCTACTGTAAATGCAGAAAAACAAAAGGTCAATCATGGAATCAAGAATATCGAGGAGAAACTTCGCAAATCCATTAAAAGAAAAGAAGAAACAGCACTAAATAGAATTCAAAAAATAAAATCCGTTCTATATCCTGATGGAGTTTTTCAGGAGCGACATGACAATCTTTTAGATTTAGTGATCAGGTTTAAAGGTAACTTGTTTGAACTGCTTTACCAAAATGCCAATCCGATTGAGGCGAAACTAAAAATAATTCAAAGTAAGAGCTAGCAGTTTTTAATAAGCAAATCTAGTTCTGCTTATTCCTGCCTTGTTATAGATGACGACTGAATAGATGCCTTTTGCCCAGCCTGAAGCCTCAATTTTCAGATTTTGAATTCCCGATCCCGGTTCAACAGGGAGATCAATAATTGTTTTCCCGATAGCATCTATGATCGCCAGCCTGGAATAGATTCCCTCTTCAGCATGGAGCTGAACCGATACCAGGTTTGAGTTAGGTTCACTAAAAACACTGATAATACTCCATTGTGCCGATACAGCAGAAGCTGAAATTGTAATTGTTTTTGAAAAGTTATCACTTCCATTGAAATCAACCTGCCTCAACCTGTAAAATGAGAGTTGTTCCAAGGGCTGTTCATCCTGAAAATAATAATTAGTTATAGTTGACGTATTCCCGCTGCCTTTCAAATAGCCAATTTCTTCAAACCATTTTCCATTAGCAGAACGTTGAATACGGAAATAATCACAATTTTTTTCTGACAGTGTGACCCATTTTAATTCTACCACTTTGTTTTTCAATTCACCAGTGAAACTAAGCAACTCAACCGGTAATGGGTTTTCAGAAGTTACCGAACTTAAGGTAAACGGGCCATAGGCCGTTTGTGCGGTTAAACTGGCAATTGTACCGGCAGCATTATTTCCTGTTGTTCCTCCATTTCCACGATCATCCCAAGATAGACCGTTAAAGCGGGCAACCCGTAAATCTGCAAGGTTGGTTACTCCGCAGCTATTATTGTCCCAGGATAAGGTAACAACCCGGTTTGAAGATCCTGCATCACGGCTTAACTCCCAGTACTCGCATTGACTGATATGGTCTAAAGGCGCATTGAGTATATTATTAAATACTATCTGTGGATTGGAGTAAAAATATTCAGCAGTAAAAGATTCGGTTATAGCAGTTGTAGAAAGCTGAATATCATCAACTGCAAAGGACGGGTCTGTTCCTGTACCATCAGCATTATTCGTCCAGCGAAAACCAATTCTGACATTCGGATTATTATCAGCACTTGCAGGAAGTGCAATTGAGTAAGCTGTCCAAAGTGCCTGGAGACTTCCATTACAGGGAACACTTCCGCAACACAAGGTTTTAGGTAAATCTATAAGTTGTGACCATACCAACCCGTCATTAAACCAAAGGGTAGCATTATCAGAAGTTCCCTGCCCAAATTCAATATAGTTAAAACTGATTGTGATTGCTGATTTCCCGGTACAGTCAATTACAGGCGACTCCGCTCTTTTGTCGGTAAAAGAGCATGGAAACCAGCCCGGACAAAATCCAGGTGTTGATTCATAATATGCAGCTCCGGGGTCAGTTGTTGGATAAGTTGCACCCACATGTAAAGTGCGGTTTGAGCCGCAGGCTGCACCACAAACTCCAGCACCTTGTCCGTTTTCAGCTGCACTTACAAACCAAGTGTTAGCTCCGGGATCATTTGCACCGATTGTGCTCATAGTCCAGGAGCCATTCGGTCCTGAATAAGCAGTTACAAGCTGACCTGTATTGCATCCTGTTCCGAATTCTTCTGTCCAGAAAACTCCGCCTCCTCCTCCTGAACCAGCATTAATTGCAATTGGCCTGTAGACATTGTTCTTACCTGTTGGAAACACAAAAGCAGGATTTCCAAGCTTTCTGACCGGCCCGTGAACAAAACTGTTGTTATTAGCATTGGTTACAGTTGCCAATGCTTCGATTGTAAGCAAATTCAAAGCTGATGTAATAATTCTTCCTCCCGGGTTATTAAACTGCAGGTTGTTTTTAACAACTACTGAACGATTTAGAGTTAAATCATCAGCAGTTTTATTCATAATCAAATTCCAGATATTAAGCTGGCCGCTCCCAGAAATCACCTGAGGGTTATTGCCGCTGAATATTAGTCGTCTGGGATCATTTGCATCATGAATAATATCACCCTGGCAAATCAAATCTGAATACAGTTCAAATCCAGTTCCATAATTGCGAAGTTTATTCCCCGGACGAATCAAAAGGTTACCGGTAATTGTTACTGCAAAGGCATTGGTGTTGGTACATTCAAATTCGACAGTTGAACTGCCACTTCCGCCAATATCTAAAAATCCTTTTACTACAATAGTTCCTGAAGCACCTTGAAATGAAGACGGTCCGGTGGCTATCCAGTTACCAGCTGTATTGTTTTCAATTGTCAGATTCGGATAATACATTGCGAGCGAACTAACGGATGGGTTGTTTCCGCTGATCTTTCGGATAATCCAATTAGCTGTAGCAGGAATTAAAGCAATACCTCCGTTGTAATAATCCCGCCAGTTATTAGCACTTCCATTATTCGTTTTAATAATTGTAGCATTTGCTCCCAATTGCCATGCTGCCCCTGCATTAAAGGTTACATTGTTTGAAGCATTATCCCAAAAGGTACCATCAATATGTAAATCAACACCAGGCCCATTTGAAACAGTCAGATTAAAGGCCTGCCAGCTTAAGGTTGCACCTGGCTCAACATAGGTTTCATCTAAGTTAACATTTGAATTAATGGTAATTATATCTGGATTTCGGATTGTAATTGTCTTTGCCGCTTTCGAAGGTGGCATAATTGCCGGATTCCAGGTGATGTTATCGGGTGAAGATTCCCAGACTAGCGTATTGTTCCAGTTTCCACTGTTAATGCTTCGGTAATAATCACTCGAATTCCATGAAACAGAAATGTCATCTATCCTCGTATTGCCGCCAGCAGCCACTGCCGAACCGTTTACAGCAATATTGCTTGTCATGATCCAGCGAAAGGATACTGCAGGCTGGTTCTCACACGTTATTGGTAAAGCATTACTTAATACCACTCCGGAGGTCCAGTTTGTAGCCACTGTTACATTTACCAATGCAGTCCATGCACCTGCACCAATTCGATAGTCAATCCGGAAATCACGCGGTCCGGTTGCTGAACTGTACTGTTTACTTGAAATTTCAAGATTATTACACCCGATCGTATTAATTGTTATTTCCCACCATTTCAAACCGCTTCCACTCGCCCAATTTGTACAATTAGCAGAACGAGTAGTTGCCCCCGCCTGAGTAAAACCTAAGGCACCGGTTCCACCCTGGGTTATCAAAACTGCTGTTGTATTTAATGGGTTTGAAACATCAACTGTTGCATCATCCGGATTGTTGGGAAAATTCCATTCAGTAACTATCTGCTGAGCCAGTGAAATTGAATAGACTGACAAGACTAAAAATGAAATGATTAAGCTCGTTTTTCCCATTCACCCACAGATTAAGCTAACAAGAGTTAATGATTAATGAAGTCCAAATATAGCAGAAAAACAATTTTAAACTTCCAGCTTTTTGAGTTTCATACTATTTTCGTAGGCTAATAACTGCAATTTCCCGATTATGTCAAGAATTTCAATATTTCAAGACTCTGAATCACCAAAATACCAGTTTACCGGGCGTAGCCTGACACTAGGATGTGCAAAACTGGAGAATGAAGTAATCACTGATTTTAAAGTAGAGATCCCGCTAAGTACGTTTAATCGTCATGGATTGATTGCCGGTGCCACCGGAACTGGAAAAACAAAAACCATTCAGGTTATTGCTGAACAGCTTTCGCAGAACGGAGTTCCTTGTTTACTCATGGACATTAAGGGCGATATGAGTGGCATTGCAGTTCCCGGTACGACCAGCACAAAGTTAGAAGAGCGGATGAAATCGCTTGGCTTCGAGTGGAATCCCCGTGGATTTCCGGTTGAATTTTTAAGTCTTTCAAACGAAAAAGGAGTAAAACTAAGAGCAACACTTACTGAATTCGGTCCGGTACTGTTTTCTAAGATCCTTCATCTAAATGATACTCAGTCCGGAGTGGTATCACTGATCTTCAAATACTGTGATGATCATAAATACCCTTTACTTGATCTGAAGGATTTTAAAAAAACAATTCAGTACCTGACAAATGAAGGAAAAAAAGAAATTGAAAGTGAATATGGAAGGATTGATGCTTCATCAACTGCCACCATCCTTCGTAAAATTATTGAAATTGAACAACAGGGGGCAGAATTATTTTTTGGAGAGCCTTCATTTGATCCCGATGATCTGATGAGAGTAGATCAGCAAGGAAGGGGATATCTGAATATTATCCGGTTAACCGATATCCAGGACCGGCCTAAATTATTTTCAACTTTCATGCTTGGGTTGTTGGCTGAGATTTATGCTTCTTTTCCTGAAGAAGGAGATCTTGAGTTACCGAAACTTGTCATATTTATTGATGAGGCACATCTTGTCTTCAAGGAATCCAGCAGGGTTTTATTAGACCAGATTGAATCAATTATAAAATTAATCCGATCGAAAGGTGTTGGAATCTTTTTCTGTACTCAATCTCCGGTTGATATTCCTAGGCCTGTTTTATCACAACTTGGACTAAAGATTCAGCATGCACTGCGTGCATTTACTGCTCAGGACAGAAAAGACATTAAACAGGTTGCTGAAAATTACCCTTTAAGTGAGTTTTATAAAACAGATGAACTCCTGACTCAGCTTGGACTTGGTGAGGCAATTGTTACCGCCTTAAATGAAAAGGGAGTTCCCACTCCTCTTGTTCATACACTGCTGCGAGCTCCGGAGTCAAGAATGGATATATTGACCGACCGGGAATTAAAACAATTAACAGAATTCTCTTTGCTTGCAAACAAGTACAACATGGATTTAGACAGCGAAAGTGCGTATGAGCTACTCACCAGGAAGCTTCAATCTGCTGAACTTTCAGGTAAGAACTCAACAGCTGAACCACAGCCTTCTATACTTGAAAAAACACTCAATAGTACAATTGGGAAAACTGCAATGCGAACGGCTGCTGTAGTCCTGACCCGCAGTTTACTAGGAGCCTTAGGACTTACCGGTTCAACACGAAAGAAAAAAGGCGGTCTTTTTTAGATCTCTATTGCCTGCTTTTTTACATCACTGATATAACCAGGATAGGCCTTAAGTGCCTGTTCTAGACAAATCATTGCTTTCCGAAGGTCTTCCTGCTTCAGAACATAAGCAATCCGGACTTGTTTTTTACCAGGTTCGGGATGACTGTAAAAACCGGTAGCCGGAGCCAGCATCACTGTCTGATTTTCGTAGCTGAACTTTTCAAGTAACCATTGACAGAATTTATCCGAATCATCAATCGGTAACTGCGCAATGCAATAAAATGCTCCACTTGGTTTTGGACAGAAAACTCCATCCATCTTATTCAATGCATCAACCAGAAAATCTCTTCTTGAAGTGTATTCAGCTTTTACGTTTTCAAAATATTTCGCAGGAGTATCAATTGCAGCTTCAGCAGCAACTTGTCCAAATGTCGGAGGGCTTAACCGGGCTTGCCCGAATCTCAATGCATAATCCATTACCTCCTCATTTTTTGAAATCATTGCTCCAATTCTGGCTCCACAGGCACTGTATCTTTTTGAAACAGAATCAAGCAGGATTACGTTTTTTTCAAGTCCTGGCAGATTCATTACAGAAAAGTGCTTTCTGCCATCATAACAAAACTCACGATATACCTCATCAGCAAACAGCCATAAGTCGTACTTTAAGACTAACTGACTGAGTAACTCCAGTTCTTCCTTAGTATATAAATAACCGGTAGGGTTTCCCGGATTACAAATCATTATTGCTCTTGTCTTTGAAGTAATGATCTTTTCAAATTCACTGATGGGTGGTAATGCAAAACCTGTTTCAATTGTTGAAATGATCGGCTTTACAGTAAGACCGGCCTGAATAGCAAATCCATTGTAATTTGCATAAAATGGTTCGGGAATAATGATTTCATCACCTTCATTCATACAAGTCATCATGGCAATTTCAATGGCCTCGCTTCCACCGGTTGTCACCATGATTTGTTTGAAATCCAACTCAATATTGTGTTTGTGGTAATACGTACAAAGTTTTCGCCTGTAAGATTCCATCCCTGCCGAATGGCTGTATGCAACAATTTTATCCGGGAATTCATGAATGGCTTTGAGCATGATTTCAGGAGTTTCAATATCCGGTTGACCAATATTGAGATGATATACTTTTATTCCTGCTTTTTTAGCCTGTTCAGCATAAGGGACCAGTTTACGGATTGGAGATGGTGGCATCAGCCTGCCTTTTTCTGAGATTTTTGGCATTGTCTTAAAATAAATATCCCTCTGATATTTTCAGAGGGATACAAATTTAAGGATATTCGATTAATTTGCCTTTTGATTTACTCCGGAGGCAGGTGGCACTTCAACAGTACCTTTGATATGTAACACTTTAGGATTTGAGCGTGCATTCGAATTAATTGTCACCGTCTTATCCTGCATACCCTGTTTGCCGGCCGAATTGAATGTTACCTTTATACTTGCCTTTTCACCTTTCTTAATTGGTTCTTTAGGCCACTCAGGCACTGTACATCCGCATGAACCAGTTGCACTTGTAATAACCAGCGGTTCTTTTCCAATATTCGTAAAAACAAATTGGTAATTTACCTTATCTCCTTGTTTAATTGTCCCGTAATTATATTCTTCAACTTCAAATTTGAATTCAGGCTTACTGGCTTCATCAGCAGCGCCAATTGATGCTTTGTCTGTTTGAGCAAAGCAAACTGAACTTGTCAAAAGCGTAAATAATACAAATGTGATTTTTTTCATTTTATCAGTTTTTAAGGTTTATTTTGTACTTGCCGGCCTGACTTCCAATGGAGTTCCTGCTTTATCCGACTTTTTCAGAGGCATCTGGTTATCCGTTTCTTCCTGTGACATTACAGTACCTTTAATAGTAATAACCTTAGTAGGTGTCTTTGCATTTGAATTTACTGTAACGGTTTTAGTAAATGCTCCAACTCTCTTTGTATCATAAGTAACTTTTATGGAAGCACCTTCTCCACTTCGGATTGGCTCCTTGGGATAAGTGGGAACAGTACAGCCACATGAACCTGTTGCACTTGAAATAATCAGGGGACTTTTACCTGTATTCTTGAATTTAAACTCAATTGTTCCATTTCCAGAATAAGGAATTGTTCCAAAATCATGAATTTCATGTTCGAAGCTAATTTCTGGTGCGCTTTGATCAATTGCATCATTTCCGGTTGTAACGGTCTTGGTGTTCTGAGCATTTAACGAGAATGTGGCAATGAATAGAATTGAAGTAAGAATAGTTTTTTTCATCGTGTTATGTATTTTGAAGTGTTGTGTGCCCAAAATTATTTTTCCTGCTGTGAAATTCAAATGAATGAATCTATGAACAAAAATATATTTAATGGATGCAAACAAAAATATATCATGTTTAGATTTTATACAAATGATTTATTGCCTTGTTACAAATTAGGGGCTTATATCATCAAAAATTCATTCTAAAACAAAACCCCGAACCAGTATCTCTGTAAACGTCCATCTCTTGAACTGAACAGTTCAATCAAACAGGTTTTCTAACCTTTCTGAGGTATAAAAAAAATCATGTAGGTTTGGAGGCCGGAAAAATCAGCATCATGAAAAGAGAAATACCGAAGGTATATCAACCGGAAAACACCGAAGATAAATGGTATAGTTACTGGATGGGAAAAGGCTATTTCCATTCTGAACCGGATAACCGGGAGCCTTATACTATAGTAATTCCGCCCCCCAATGTTACCGGGGTTTTGCACATGGGACATATGTTAAACAATACCATTCAGGATGTTCTTATCCGCAGGGCACGGATGCTGGGTAAAAATGCATGCTGGGTACCGGGAACAGACCATGCCTCAATTGCAACAGAGGCCCGCGTGGTGACTATGCTCCGTGAGAAAGGAATTAAAAAAAGTGATCTGTCACGAGAAGCATTTCTGAAATACGCATGGGAATGGAAAGAAAAATACGGTGGTATCATCCTTGAGCAATTAAAAAAGCTTGGAGCCAGTTGTGACTGGAACCGCACCCGCTTTACAATGGATGAGCAGTACTACAAAGATGTAATCTCCGTTTTCATTGACCTCTACAACAAAGGATATATTTACAGAGGTCTGCGAATGGTTAATTGGGATCCAGTTGCAAAAACGGCAGTTAGCGATGAAGAGGTTATTTTTAAAGAATCGAAAAGCAAGCTGGTTTATGTAAAATATAAATATGAATCCGGAGACGGATTCCTGACAATAGCCACAGTTCGGCCTGAGACCATAATGGGTGATGTTGCTGTAGCTGTACATCCTGAGGATGAACGTTACAAACATCTGCATAATAAAAAAGTCATTGTTCCGCTTGTAAATCGTGCTGTTCCGGTTATTACGGATGAGGCTATTG
Organism: Bacteroidia bacterium; assembly: GCA_020847635.1. Taxonomy (GTDB): domain Bacteria; phylum Bacteroidota; class Bacteroidia; order AKYH767-A; family OLB10; genus CAADHD01. Next base: position 18,346 of record JADLBQ010000078.1, on the reverse strand, counting down.
ATATTGAATTCGGAACCGGCTGCCTGAAGGTTACTCCGGCTCATGACGTGATTGATTATGAAATCGGGCAACGTCACAACCTGCCTGTAATTGAGACGTTGAATGAAGATGGTACTATATCGGAAGCAGGCCAGGTATTTATTGGAATGGAACGTTTTGCTGCCCGCAAAGCAGCTTTGAAAAAACTGGAAGAAGAAGGGCTGCTTGTAAAAACTGAAGATTACACAAATCAAGTTGGTCACAGTGAACGTACCAATGCTGTTATTGAGCCAAGACTCAGCATGCAATGGTTTCTGAACATGAAAAATATCAGCAAACCAGCACTTGATGCTGTTCTAAATGGTGAAGTAAATCTTATTCCAAACAAGTTTATCAATACCTACCGGCATTGGATGGAAAATGTAAAGGACTGGTGTCTTTCCAGGCAATTGTGGTGGGGGCATCGTATCCCGGCATGGTATGATCAAACAGGAAATGTGGCTGTATGCCAGTCAAAAGAAGAAGCTTTTAAAATTCTGAAGAAGCACAATCCTGACGTTAAGGCTGAAGAAATGATTCAGGATGAAGATGTACTCGATACTTGGGCATCTTCCTGGCTTTGGCCAATCAGTGTTTTTAATGGAATCTCCGATCCCGACAACAGAGATATCAACTATTACTATCCTGGCAGCGATCTTGTAACTGCTCCAGAGATTCTGTTTTTCTGGGTTGCCCGAATGATTATTGCAGGTTATGAATTCAGAGGTGAAAAGCCTTTTACAAATGTGTATCTTACTGGAATAGTAAGGGACAAGCAGGGTAGAAAAATGTCGAAATCTCTGGGTAACTCACCTGAGCCACTTGAATTGATAGAAAAATATGGTGCTGACGGAGTAAGAGTTGGAATGTTGCTTTGCTCTCCGGCAGGAAATGATCTTTTATTCGATGAAAGCTATTGCGAGCAAGGCAGAAACTTTGCCAATAAAATCTGGAATGCATTCCGGCTTGTTTACAGTTGGGAAACAGTTGACTCAAAGACATCAGAACGAAACCAGACTGCCTCAGCCTGGTTTAATGAACGACTTGCATTTGCTCTTAAGACAATCAATGACCTTTTTGCAAAATACCGGATCTCCGAAGCCTTAATGGCAGCTTATAAATTGTTCTGGGATGATTTCTGTAACTGGTATCTTGAAATGATTAAACCCGAATTTGAAGACGGAAAGCAAACTCCGGTTGACCAAGTTACCTATGATGCAACTATTTACTATTTCAACTCATTATTGAAGATCCTGCATCCATTCCTGCCATTCATTTCTGAAGAAATCTGGCAAACATTAAACGAAACACATAAAGGCAGCTCGATCATGGTTGAACCCTGGCCTAATACAGTCAGCAAAGACGAATCTTATCTTCAGGGTTTTGATGCTGCTTCAGCAATTATTCTTCAGGTTCGTAATATCAGAAAACAAAAAAGCATTCCCTTCAAAGTGTTAATACAACTTAACATTCTCCGCCATTCTGATTATGATTCAAGATTCAATGAAATAATCAGGAAACTTTGTCACTTATCTGATCTTAACATCACTGATACCAAAATTGAATCTTCCATTGCTTTTATGGCTGGGAATATCGAAGCCTTTATTCCGGTAAGTAACAAGATTAATGCTGAAGAAGAGCGAAAAAGAATTCTGACCGAAATGGAATATCAAAAAGGCTTTCTCCAGTCTGTTCTGAAAAAGCTTAACAATCCATCCTTTATGTCAAAAGCCAGGCCTGAAGTGATTGCTGCTGAAGAAAAAAAGAAATCTGATGCTGAGCAGAAAATAACCACGTTACAAAGCCAGCTTGAAAACCTCTAATCAGTGCAATTTTTATTTTTGACTATTATTAACCTCCCGGATCACATCATCGGTAATATTCAAAGAGTCATTAGCCAATAATATACCACTTCCTTTCTGATATCCTAAAATAAAATGATAGCCTTTGTCCTTATTATAATCTTTTAGTACACTAACCAGATCCTTTTGTAAATCATTCATCATATTTTCCTCTTCCTCATTAAGGTGATCAATCAGGCGTTTACGGGTTTCAGCTAATTGCTGTTGCTTCTGATAAAGCCGTTCTTCCTCCTTCTGACGCTGTTCATCTGTCATACCCGGAGCGTTATCCTGATATTTCTTAATTTCATTCTCAACAGCCTTCATTTTCATTGCCATAACCCCTTCAATACTATCCTGTTTTTTTTCAAAAGAGCTTCTCAGGTCTTCAAACAGGGGATAATGTTCAAGCAGTGAATCGGTATTTATAAAAACAATGGCTGGCTGTGTTCCGTTCTCAAGAACCGGCACGGTAACAGCCTTGTTTGAAGAATCAGCTGGCTTAATGAATACAACCCTGTAAAGGAGATACAGAACCGCAATAGCAAGTAAAATGTTGATAACAGATTGTGAAGTCTTCATAATGTTGAATCAGGGTGGCTAATGTAACTCTTTCTAGATGTATAAGCAGGTGAAATACTGTACATGACAGCTATTTGTGACAGAGTTACATTAGCTTTGCTGCTGAATAAACATACTTTATGAAACCGCTGCCTCTCCTTTTAATTTCGACCTTGTTCTTATCAGGCTGTAAAAAAAAAGATGAAGTAACCTGTATTGCTGACCGTAACGGAAATCATACTATCACCATAAGATCTGTTAAAGATGGTTCTGCATTTTTCAGTTCATCAACAGCCCAGGTTAAAGCTCAAATTGCTTTTGAACAATATGAATCACCCGGTACGAATGATGCAAATTACGATCTTGTAAAAAATTTCGATTTAAACAGTGACGTAATCTCTTTTAAGAATCTCAATTGTGGAATCTATTATTGCCGCCTTTCCATGACTGATCATAACTCGGGAATAAACTATGAAGGGGAATCGGTAATCCGCCTAAATGCAGAAGAAACCGAACTTTCAGTAACAATCGAGCTATTTCAGGAGTAAGCCTGACCTGAATTTTTCATTTTGTAAGATTTTCTTGTTTCTGTCTGAATCCTGAATAACCCTTTATTCGTTTTTGACGTTTTATACATCAAATGAAAAAATTTATACTTCCACTGCTACTTATCATCAGCATGACATCTTGCAAAAAAAACCAGGAGGTTATTTGTGACTCTAGCAAACCCGGAGCGCTACAACTTAAGATAAGTCCGGTCTATAATGGGAAAGCTGTAATTACAAATCCCGATCTTTCGGTCCAGGTCATGTTATCATTTAATAACACCGAGTCAAAAGGAGATAATCCGGAAAATTACAATAAGGTAATCAAAGGTAAAAACGGAGATTCGTCAATTATTTGTGACAAATTGAACTGTGGACTTTACTACATCCGGGTTCGGAGTGTTGATAATCTAAGCGGAAAGGTTTTTTCTGGTGGAACCTCCCTGGTTACAGAGCAAAATGAAGGCATACTTGCCTTAGTAATTGAATTGGCTCAAGAATAAATTTCAACTGAAATTTTTATTCTAGCGTTCGCTTATTAAACAAAATATAGCCGAAACAAAACAATATACTTAAAGGCTTCTCACGTCCCTGATAATAACTTACCTGGAAACTAATCGGGCCAAGTGGATTATGAAATACAAGGGTTGAATTAGCAATAAAATATCTTTTTTGCAGAGCTTCGCCATATCTGGCCTTCCCGCTTTCTCTCTTTATAATTTCCTGAACAGGCTGATAGATATAACCTTCAAGCCTGAGATTTAAATTACTGAAAATAACCAATACTGATTTGAGCCCAAGTCCGATAAAGCTTTGTGCCCTAAATTGTGGGAGGAATAGTGTTTTAGCTTCAGGAGTTGGCTCAAACTGAGCAGTAGACAGAACTGTAGATTCATACGTATCAAATAATGGCTGACCGGACATAAATAAATCACCATAGACTCCAAATTTCAACCTGCCATAAGAACTAAAATAATTATCATAAATCATTCTTGCCTGAATCCACCGCTTACTTGAAACAGAGGTGTCGCGTATCTGGGATAATGAACCCGGAATATAATTTAACTTCCCGGTAACCAGTCTGGCTGCAAAACTAAAATAGGTTCCCTGGGTTGGAAACTGCTTTCGGTCTATGGATGACCGCTCATATTTCACAGCAGGGCTAAATGCAGTAAGCGAACTTTGATCAGCTGTATCCGCTTTTGAGAAGTTTAGAGTCTGATAATAATTATACCTGTTGATCAGATAGGAAGCCGTTGTTGTAAGCTTACCTTTATTTCTAACCGGGACTCCCACACTAAATTCCGTATTGGTTTCGTTAATCACCAGATAAGAAGGTTTAACATCCTCATAAAAAGTTGAACTGCTACGGAAATAATCAAACTGGCTTTTGCTAAAGGCAGATTCCAGGTAAAACCTGAAATGACCGGGAATATCCATTTTCAGACGGGCCATACCTGAGTTATAGAGCTTTCCAAAGTAATTATTAGCTGAAAACTTTAAGGATTGCTTACCTAGCAAATTGAATTGGAATCCAACATATGCGTTATTAATTGGTTTTGATGAGAAGTTGCCTCCAAGATCAATCAATAGATCACCTTCTCTTTTTGAATCAATATACAAATCATAATACCCGGTTGCTTCATTAAAAATCACTTTTGGAAAAACATATAGTAACTGCTCATCCTGAGCAAGAAGAAAAAACCTCTTCTTCAGTTCATTCAGTGAGATACAGTCATTAGAAGGATTTAAGACCTTCCGCACATAAGCCTGCTGCTGTACATTCAGGCCATTTACAAAGATCCGGTCAATAAAGACCGGATGCTGACCTGAACGAAAAATCTCGCGTTTTTGCTCCATCTCCGATTCACTTACTCTTCTGCCAATTCTTTCCTTTATAAGCGGCATCATGCGCATTGCAGCCATATAACCACTGTCAATTGCTGCCTGGGCATACTCAAACTGAAAAACACTGATACTGTTAATATTGGGTAAAATCAGAAGATCACTGTCACGTAATAATCGAGTATCTTCCGTAGCAACAAAAATATTCTTAATTTGAGAAAGCAAGTTATCGTCTGAAGGAATCTCCGGATCACCAGCAGCATTCACAGCGATAATGATATCCGGATTAAACTCATCTCGCATCACATCAATCGGTATATTGTCATAGATGCCACCATCAAATAATATCCGGTTATCAACAGTCAGTGGTGAAAAATATAAGGGGAATGCCATGCTGGCCCTCACTGCCTGTGCCAGATCACCGTTTTTTAAGGTAACTTGTTTTCTTGCTTTAATATCAGCTGCCACACACCGGAAAGGAACCAGGAAGTGATCAAAATTATATCCTGCTTTAGCACTTGCCTGTACATAGTTTTCAAGTAATGCAAAATCTGCTGGTGCCGAATTAATAACACTTCTTGGAAATTTAATTTTTAGCGTTGAATCAATTCCCAGTTTAATTGAGATCCAGGAAGGATCCGGATCTTGGCTTAGATAAAAATACCTCAAATCTTCACTGATTAATCCTCGTCCGTAGTCAAGGAAACTCTGGCTTGTAAATATCTTTTCGATTTCAGCTGGGGTTCTGCCTGTAATATAAGAACTTCCGACAAGAGCCCCTGCTGAAGTTCCAGTTATATAATCAATCGGAATTCCGTTTTCTTCAAGAGCTTTAATCACTCCGATATGAGCAAATCCTCTTACTCCTCCCCCGCTTAAGACCAGTCCTACCTTTTGTGCCGCTGATTCCTTAATCAGAAAAAACAATAATAAAGATAATAAAACCTTAAGTAGTGCTCTCATTCGAACCTGAAAACCACAAATGAATACCCCGGCAAAATTAGAGATTAACATTATGCGATTTCAACCTTACCTAATTGAATTAATTTATGACTGATACTTTTCATCCCCTAAATATTAAGCATTCAATAAGACCTTTTGTTTTACTTTTGAGGCAGAATATGAGTATATTTTTCAATCCAGAGTCAGTAGCTGTTTTTCTTACACGAGAATTACTGGCAATCCTTTTCATTTTTCAGGGTTATGACAAACTCTTTAAAATAGGAATCAGACAGGTTACCAATATAATTGCGCCATCTTATTCAAAAATCGGAATTGGCTATTCATTTCTTTTTACCTCGATGTGGTTAAGCTCATTTGTTGAGCTAATAGGTGGCATGCTTTTAATGATTGGGTTATTGAAGTTTTTTACCCTTGTTCTCTTAGGAATCAATTTATTGTTGGTGACTGTCGGACTGTCTCTGATTAATCCGGTTGGTGAAATGAAACTGATCTTCCCCCGGTTTATTCTTCTTTTGGCTGTTTTACTTATCCCTGCTGAATCTGATACCCTCTCACTTTCTTTTCTGATTCACTATTTCTTCTCTTAAGCTTAAATAGAGTTTTCTTCATCGACTTTAGTTCAGAAGTCGTAAAGGTCGGCAGATAAACAAGTAAATCATTTTACTGTTCACAGCAAACAAACAACCATTAAACTATAATCATTAGAACTTAGTTATCTTACATTTGTCCTGTTACATGATTGTGTACATCAGCCGTTAAGGTGGCTATATGCCGGTAACTTCATTGAGCATGTCAAAAGCAAAACCTTCTTTACTCAAACAAAAGGTAACTTCATTAAAAGCAGTTTTAATTGCCGGAGTAGTTATCCTGATTGTAAAATTCACTGCATATGTGTTTACCGGAAGTATTGCTATTTTAACCGATGCTCTTGAATCTTTAATAAACATTGCTGCCAGCGGCTTTGCCATGTTTAGCATTCTATATGGAGCAAGATTAAAGGACAAATCCCATCCCTATGGCCACGGAAAGATGGAGACAGTAGCCATTGGCTTTGAAGGAGCTTTAATTTTACTTGCCGGTTTCTTCATTATTGTCAAATCTATATTTGGTTTTCTTAATGAAAACCGGATTCAACGTGTTGATACAGGGATCTACATAATGGCTCTTTCAGGAATTATGCTGCTGGTTATGAGTCTTAAGCTTAAAAAGAAAGGTATCCAATTAAACAGTGATGTATTGCTTGCAGATGCAAAACATCTAATGATTGATGTATTAACAAGTGGTATTCTGATTGCAGGTTTGATCTTGTTCAAGCTTACCGGTCTAATCTGGATTGATAGTGTACTCGCACTGATCCTTGCTTTATTTATAATTATTAACGGTTATAAACTTATCAAAAAATCAATTGATGTACTGATTGATAAGGCAGATATTAAACTGTTAGCAGACCTTGCGGGGTCTCTTGAAAAAGAACGACAGGATAACTGGATTGATATTCATCATATGAAAGCACAAAAATATGGTACATATTTGCATGTAGATTGTCATATAACAATGCCCTTCTATCTGACCCTTGAAGAAGTTCATTCAGAGATTAAATCACTTGAACGGACATTCAACAGAATTGCAAACCACCGGGTTGAATTATCAGCACATACCGACCCCTGTATGCAGCAATCCTGCAGGATATGCCATGTTAAGGATTGCACGTTCAGACTTGAATCGTTTGACACGCATATCACCTGGACTGCCTCTAATCTTTCAGCAAATAAGAAACACATTTCTCTGTTGTTAAATCAAAAACAAACTAAAACATAAATCATATGAAAACCATTCTTTGCCCGGTTGATTTTTCGCGTAATTCGCGAGATGCTTATACCTATGCACTTGAAATGGCAAACAAGTTCAAGGCAGGGGTTATTGCACTTCATTGTTTCGAAACACCTGTGGTGTTTACAGAATTCCCGCTTGGACCTATTCCGGTTGGCACCAAGGAACTTTATGAGAGTGCGCAAAAGAGGCTTAAAAAATTTATTTCAGGTATTCGTATCAGAGCGGCTAAATCAGTTAAGGTTGATTTGATCATTCTACAAGGGCTTGCATCTTCCAGAATCATTGAAATCGCACTTGAAAAGAAAGCTGATATGATCATCATGGGTTCAACCGGAACATCAGCAGTTGCCAGAATCTTAATGGGTAGTAATTCGTTACGTGTCATCCGGAATGCTCCATGTCCGGTATTTACTATTCCAAAGGGGATCCGGTTTAAACCCATGAAGAAAATAGTTTACTCAACCGATTTACAGGATGATAACTTACGGGCAGCCAATGGTATCGTCCCGCTGGCAAAAGCATTTGGAGCTGAAATCATGTTTTTGAATATTGACAACCGGCTACTGATGAATGATGAAAAAGATTATCAGAAAATGAAAAAGAAAATTGCAGCAGCTGTAAAATACCGCAAGGTTTCGGGTTATGTCAGCACCCAGTTAAATATTGTTAAAGGAATGACAGAATTTATAAGGAAAACGAATCCTTCCTGCTTAGCAATGTACTCACGCCAGCATGGGTTTATTTCAAAACTTACCGGAGCAAGTACAACTGAAAAAGCGGCTTTAAATATTAAAATACCCTTATTGTCGCTCCCCGAAAGGCATTAGTCAATGTATAGTTGAAGCGTATGAGGATGAACTGTTCAGGTTGATATTTTATGAATTACTACTTGCTGAGGATAATAAATTCAATCCTCCGATTCTTTTTTCTTCCTTCCGGTGTAGAATTATCAGCAACTGGTTTCTGTGAGCCATAGCCTGTGTAACTGACACGGGACTTATCAATTCCCTGATCAAACAGGAAACCAGCTACTGCTTTTGCACGCCTTTGTGAAATATCAAGATTTTCGAGTGCACTTCCTGAATCATCGGTATATCCTGAAATCTCAATTCGCATTAACGGATAATCTTTCAGTAATGACACCAGTCTTTCCAGTGTTTGTCCCGCCTCTGGGTTTAAGATTACCGAGTTACGTTCAAATTGAATTGTAGTGAGAATCAGGTTATAACCGGCATTAACCGGTTTTAAAAGAATATCTGAATTCTTTTCTTTATAATTGTTAGCCGGAACAGTAATTTTTTCTGACTCAAACGAGAAACCCTTCCCCGTTGCTACAATAGCATAAGTTGATGCTGCAGGCAAGGAGATTAAATATTTCCCGGTTCCCTTTTCTGAATTGAAAGTGGCAACGTGTTCAGAGGTTTCAAGGTTTAACAATTCAATTTTAACTTCCATTGGTTCCAGGGTAATTGCATTTCTGACAATTCCTTTTAATAATACCATTTCAGAGGATGGAATGCCCGATTCCGGAAACTGGATGATATAAATATCCTTTTCACCGAAACCATCTTTTTTAAAGGATGAATAATAACCTTTAGTTCCGGCAGCATTAATTACAAAGAAGACATCATCATCAGGTGAGTTGATCGGCCATCCCATATTCACTGCCTTTTTCCATTCACCCTTTTCAAAAACTGAATAAAATACATCATACCCCCCCATGCTATTGAAACCCTTGGAAGAAAAATAAAGTGTTTTTCCATCGGGATGCAGGAACGGAGCCTCTTCATCATATTCGGTATTAATCTGGTTACCTGCATTTACTGCCGGCAGCCAGGCTTGTGTAGAGTCATCCCATCTGCTGATATATATATCACGGCCTCCCCTTCCTCCAGGCTTATCAGATACAAAAAATAAGTTTTTCCCGTCAGGTGAAAGACAGGCACCCGACTCATGATACTTTGTATTTATGCTTTTCCCCGGATCTTCGAGTTTCGTCCAATTACCATTAACAAAATAGCTTATGAGTAAATCTCCATTATTTCTGTCGCCTTTAAATACCACGATGGTAAGGCCGTCAGGAGAGATTGCAGCAGCTGCATCATGAAACTTAGTATTTATTGGAGGACCAATATTGACTGCTTTTTGCCAAACATTATTAACCTTAATTGATTGAAAAATATCCTCATAATATTCATCATCCTTTTGGTCACGTTCACCACCAGTTGTTTCCGGCCGTCTTGACGTAAAAAATAATTTTGATTCATCAGCGGTAATCAGCGGGCTGTAATCAGGGTAAGATGAATTAATGGCCTGATCTGCATTCTCAATTCTGACATTAACCGGAGTACTTTCCAGGTATTTTCCACTTTCGCATTCTGCAATTCGTTTCAGAGCCTGTTTTCTTTTTTCATCAACCGCTTGCCGGTCCAGCCATAAACGATAATAATAGACTGCACTATCCCATTGAGCCTGAATATGAAATGCCATTCCCAATTCATATACTAAATCAGGATCTGCCGAGTAATTGAGCTTAAATGCTTTACTTAAAAATGCAAGTGCCTTATATTTATCCGAAGTATTCAGATAACAAACTCCAATTTTAAAATTTAGCATTGAGTTATCAGGATTGATTCGATGAGCTTTCAGATAATGACTTAATGCCGGTTTATAAAAGGGAATATCCTGGTAAAATAAAAGATCACCTTCCTGGATCTCCTTCAAAGCATGGTTTAATTCACTCTGACTTGCTTTTAAGAAGCCTGTTTGAAAAGGGATATCCTGACCAGCTGACCGTTGTAAACCCAGAGCCATTATCATGAATAGAATTGAACTTATCAGGAAATACCTTATCATTGTCAGACAAATGTAGCAAGAGTTGAGCAAGTACATTTTTTGAATTAAAGAGGCAGCAGGTTGTGATATTAAATTGCTCAATAAAGTTCAATATCAATGGCCAACAGATATTTTATCATTCATAAGCCCTACGGTATGTTATCACAGTTTACACCGGAGTCAAGCTACCTGACACTGAATGAATTATATGATTTCCCAAAAGATGTTTATCCGGTTGGGCGCCTGGATACCGATAGTGAAGGGCTTTTAATTCTGACAAATGACAGAAGATTAAATACTTTGTTATTGCATCCGTCACAAGGTCACTGGCGTACTTATCATGCACAGGTTGAAGGGATCATAACTCAAGCTGCTCTTCAACAGCTAAGCACTGGATTTACAATCAGTATAGAAGGCAAACAGCATCATGCCAGGCCTTGCAGGCTACAAGATTTAAAAGGGCATGGCTACTCCGAACGGATACCACCTGTCAGGTACAGGAAAAACGTTCCGGATTCATGGGTTGAGATTTCTTTAACTGAAGGCAAAAACAGGCAAGTCAGGCGTATGCTGGCAGCCGCTGGCTTTCCTGTTATCCGATTGATTCGTGTTGCTATTGAGAACCTGGAATTAAACGGGATGAAACCCCATGAGGTTAGAGAAATCTCTGAATTTGAAATTTATAGAAAATTAAAGATTAACCCGGTATAATAAGAAAAGCTGCATGTGTTATGCAGCTTTTCTTGAATTCTATTACTTCATTATCTTTCAATACTGATGCGCTTAGAATAGTGTCTATCTTCGAATACAATATCAAACAGATAAAGTCCATTAGCATAATCTGAGAGATTAAACTCGGCCTTTAGTGATTCACGAGTATTCACCTGCCTTGTCAGAATTACACTTCCGGTTGATGTCATCACATTTACTTTAACAATTCCAGTCATATTCTCAGGGATATTCATAAAGACCAAACCCTGGCTTGGATTCGGATGAAAAGTTATTCCTGCTGACTCAGCATCGAATGCATTTGCAATACCTAGCGGAGTACAACCATTTGAGAGTTTAAGCGGAGATCGCGCATTATTCAATATAGAATTCATTCTGGTAGCCTGTCCCTGGGTAAACATTTTAAGACAAGCATCATCACTATAATCCATGTAATTCATAAACATTTCTCCATTTGGACTAGTTCCTGCACCACACATATTCACATGTAGCGGGTGAATCAGAGTTCCACATCCGTAATGCGGAGCTTCAGCAGTCGGAGTATCATTAACCTGATCATTTCCGCAACTCGCATCTCCCCAGATATGATAAAGTCCAAGCCAATGACCGATTTCATGAGAGCCGGTTCTTCCCAGGTTATATGGTGAAAAACCCGGATATGGCTGGGCAATACTTCCAACAGACTTATAATGAATAACAACGCCATCGGTTGCAGCAGTGCCACCAGGGAACTGAGCATATCCCAACAAGTTACTTCCTAAATTACAAACCCAAAGATTTAAATATGAATCCCGCGGCCAGGCATTGCTCCCTCCCTGCGCATCGTATTTTACTGCATTACTTAGGCTAAATGAGCTTACCGTTGTTTGTTTGCGGATAATTCCATCTGTTGAATTTCCATTAGGATCGCGAACAGCAAGACAAAATTGAATATTTGTATTTGCAATGACCGACTGGAAAACAGACGGAACAGTACTAATATCAGTATTTGTTGCTGAAAAATCTGCATTTAACTGATTGATCTGTGCCTGGATTTGAGTTGTGGAAATATTCTGTGCATTATTAGCGTAAACCACATGAACGACCACAGGAATGGTAATAGTGGCTCCGGCTTCTTTATGATTAGCATTTTCATCAGCATATTGGGCAGCCTGCTCATTAATCAATTGGATGTTTTTTGCAAATTCCGGATCTTTCATCATTTCATGATAAACTTCCATGGTTCCGCAGGTGCGGCCGGTTTGCGAATAAGCAAATCCACCCATCATCATAGCCATAATGGTTAATAGTGTAATATTTCTTTTCATTTTTTTATTTGGTGTTAAAAATTGATGTGCAAATTTATAACAACGATCTGAATAAATAATAATTCCCGGCAGCACAATTTCTTTAAAAAGAATTCTGCCAAGTAAATTCAATCGGTTACTTTTGCCCAAAGATTAATTCCTTTGAAAATCATCACTCTTATCTTCTTGTTACTGAATCTATTAGTCTCAAGCCAAAGCCTGGCTCAACAGAAGTGGTCATTACAGGAATGCATTGAATTTGCTTTGAAAAACAACTTAAGTGTTGCTCAGGGTGAAATTAATATTTCTATTGCTGAAGCTACCAAGCAACAAAATATCTTCTCTTTCTTCCCTTCCCTAAACGGAAGTGCTTCTTATAATTCAAATACCGGCCGTTCGGTGAATGCCTATACCAATACATTTACCACTAACAAGAACCAATCAGCAAGTTTTTCAATCAGTACAGGACTAACTTTATTCAGCGGGCTTCAACTGCAAAATCAGTTAAGGCAAAGCAATCTGAATTATCTTTCTTCAAAATATGAGCTTGCCAAAATTAAAAATGACATATCACTAAACATTGCTGCGTCGTATCTGCAGGCTATTTATGCAAAAGAAGAGGCCAAAAATGCTGCCGATAGAAAATCACTTGCCGCACAACAACTTGCTAAAACAAAAAAGCTGGTTGAAAATGACTTATTGCCATACGGTAGTCAGTTAGAAGCTGAAGCCCAGGTTTCTAATGAAGAATTTACCCGAATTAGTGCATTGAACAGTTATGAAAATGCACTGCTGGCACTTTTTCAATTGCTCAACCTGGATTCGATAACAGCATTCGATATTGAAGAACCTGAAATGTCAATTCCCCGTCAGGAAAACATAGTTTTAACACCTGAGGCAATTTTTAAAGATGCATTGACAAGACAGCCTGAGATTAAGAGTGCAGCATTAAAAACTGAAATTGCCCGATTCGGTTTAAAAATAGCAGCCGGTAGCCGGCTTCCGAAAATTTCTGTATATGGAAGCCTGAGTACAATGTATTCAGATCAGTCATTGAGAGCTAAGGGGAGTCCTACATTTCTTGGCTACCTGCCCAATGGCCAGCAAACATCTTCGGGAGATGCCGTTTTAATGCCAAGTTATCAATATGACTTTGAAAAAACACCGTTTAATGACCAGTTGAACAATAACCTTTATCAATCGGTTGGGATCAGTATGAATATTCCCTTGTTTAATGGCAGAAGCAATGAAATGAATATTAAGCGTTCACGTTTGAATTATGAAAGTTCAAAATTGAGTTATAAGCAAACCGAAAATCAACTCTATCAAAATATTCAACAGGCTCATTCTGATGTTCTGGCTGCATTAAACAAATATGAAGCAGCTAAAAAAAGTGTTGCATCACAGCAAGAAGCAATGAGTTACACAGAAAAAAAATATGAAGCGGGTTTGGTAACAGCACTGGATTATAACACTGCCAGAAACAATCTTACCCGGGCACAATCGTCAATGCTTCAGTCTAAATTTGAATTTATCTTTAAACTAAAGATCCTGGATTTTTATGCCGGGAAACCGCTTAGCTATTGACCTGATAAAATAAAAACAAGATGGCAAAAAGAAAAAACCTGACCCGAAATATCATCATAGCAACAGTGGCAGCTGTTATTCTACTCACTGTATTGAAAGCAACCGGTATCATTGGAACTGATGATGCAATAAAAGTAACTGCTGAAGAATCTGAGAAGAGAACTATTATTGAAACTGTATCCGCCAGTGGGAAAATTCAACCGGAGGTAGAAGTAAAAATAAGCGCAGATGTATCCGGTGAAATTGTGGAGTTGCCGGTTAAGGCTGGACAGGAAGTTAAAACAGGAGAATTGCTTTGCAGAATTAACCCTGAAATTTACATCAGCAATCTGGAACGAATGTCGGCTTCAGTCAGTTCTGCTAAAGCTAACCTGGAAAGCTCCAAACAGCGTCTTCAACAGGCTATATCACAATTTGAAAAGACCGAAGCCAATTATAACCGTAATATGAAATTATTTTCAGATAAGGTAATTAGTGCTTCAGAATTTGAAAGCATTAAATCATCTTATGAAGTAGCACAGGCTGATGTAGAATCTGCCCGCCAGGGAGTCAAATCTGCTGAGTTTGGAGTAAGCAGTGCAGAAGCATCATTAAAAGAAGCAAGAGAGAACCTAAACAAAACATCAATTTATGCACCGGTTGATGGTACCATTTCCAAGTTAAATGTCACCCGGGGTGAAAGGGTTCAGGGAGTTAGTGGTTTTCAGGGTACCGAGTTAATGCGAATCGCTAATCTGAATGAAATGGAAGTAGAAGCGGATGTAAGTGAAAGCGATATTATCAGAGTAAAATTGAATGATACGGCAATGGTTGAAGTTGATGCCTATCATGATAAAAAATTTAAAGGAATTGTAACTGAAATTTCGAATTCAACGAGTGCAACCAGTAATATAGCAACCGACCAGGTCACAAATTATCCGGTAAAAATCAGGGTCTTAAGAGATAGTTATGCTGCACTTCTGAAAGAGGTTGCCGTTCCTTTCCGGCCGGGAATGTCTTCAACAGTTGAGATTCAAACTCACCGGACTGACAAAGTAATCAGTGTTCCTATCCAGGCAGTAACTGTTCGGGAAAATCCGTCAAAAGCAAGTAACGATTCACTGAAAACTTCTGTTATTCAAAAAGATACTGGAACAGAGGTTGCGAAGACTGAAAAAGAAAACTCAAATGAATATGTATTTGTTATTGAGAATGACCGGGTAAAACTGACTCCGGTAAAAAGTGGAATTCAGGACAATACTTACATAGAAATACAATCAGGCATAATGGACAAAGTAAAAGTCGTGACCGGCCCATTTAACGTTATTAACAAAAAGCTCAAGGATGGTGACAAGGTTAAGATTGTTGAAAAGGAGAAACTTTTTGAAATTACAGATTAAGTTGTGCCGCTGATCCTTCATTTGGAAACTGCAACAGATGTCTGTTCGGTTTGTTTGGCAAATCAGGGAAGCTTGGTTTCAATTGCAGAAGATCTTACAGTCCGGTCTCATGCATCATCAATCACACTGCTCATTCAGCAGGTTCTTCAAGGTGCATCCCAAAAAACACTTCAAGAAATAGATGCCGTAGCCATCAGCCAGGGACCAGGATCCTATACCGGGTTAAGAATTGGAACAGCCACAGCAAAAGGAATCTGTTATGGATTAAAAAAGCCCTTGATTTCGGTTCCAACCCTTTATTCATTATCCAAAACTTTTATTAGTAAGTTTAGTATTGAATCTCATTCTCTACTGATACCATGCCTAGATGCAAGACGTATGGAAATTTACTCCGAGGTCTATGATCCGGCCCTAAGAATGATTCAATCTACTCAGGCCCAGTTAGTTAACCCGGATTCGTTTACAGACCTGGCCAATCAATATTCAACACTCTATTTTATTGGTTCGGGTGCATTGAAACTTGAAACATTACTAAAGTTACCGAATGCTTTATATTATTCAGAATTCAGGGCCAGTTCAATTGGAATGATTGAAATGGCTCATCGAAAATTTCAATCACTTGACTTTGAAAATTCTTCCCAGTTTGAACCTTTTTATTTAAAGGATTTTCTCACGAAGAAAACAATATAAAATCAATATATTTTTGGGTTAATTTAGCTCAATAAGTCATCCTTTTTACGTATAAAGCGTATAAAATTGAATACACTTCTTTTCTATCTTTGTGTCAATGCAATTTAAACCAACCTAAAGGAAAAAAACTATGAAAAAATTAATATTATTCCTTGTTCCCCTCTTAATTTCTTCAATAGTTTCTGCTCAGTTTGTAGTCAATACAACAGCCACAGCGAATACAATGATTTCGAATTTGATAGGAGTTAATGTCACAGCAAGTAATCCAGTTCTAAATGGCGCACCGGCATCGGCCCGAGGAACCTTTACTTGTACAGGAGGTTGTAATCTTGGCTTTTCAAGCGGAATTATTTTAACTAGTGGAAGTGCAACGATTGCCACAACTGCAAATACAGGGACTGGCCAGGGAGCAGGATTCCCAACTTCACAAACAGATGCTAATCTAGCCACACTGGCTACAGGTCCAATTTATGATGCCTGTGTTTTGGAGTTTGATTTCTGGGTTGCTTCAGACAAAATGAAATTCAATTATATCTTCGGCTCTGATGAATACAACGATTATGTCAACAGTCCATATAATGATGTTTTTGGTTTTTTTATTTCCGGGCCTGGAATTACACCTTCACCAAAAAATATTGCCATTGTTCCTGGAACAATGAATACACCGGTTGCCATCAACAACGTAAATAACGGAGGCCCTGTAGCATGGGGTGTTCCGCCTCCCGGTCCTTGTACCAATTGTGCCTATTTCCGCAATAACAATGCACCGGTTATGTATTCAACTGCCTGGGATGGATTAACAACTACTCTTCAAGCCGAATCAACCGTTTGTCCTTGTGAGACCTATCACATTAAACTTGCTGTTTCGGATGTAAATGATCAGGTATTTGATTCAGGCGTGCTGCTTGAACAAAACAGTTTTCAAAGTATCGGACAAGCTGCTATTTATATTAACGGAGTTGAACAACCTCCAAATCAGATTATCTATCTGTGTTCAGGTCAATCAGTAGATTTATGTGTACTTGATAACATCACCTGCACAAACAACCTGAATTATTCCTGGAATGGCGGATTATCAGGAAACACACAATGTATTAATGTAAACCAGGGAAATCTTGCTCCTAATGGAAATTATACCTGTGTAATAACTCATAATATAAATACTGCATGTTTTGTTTGGACTTCCTCAGTAAAAGTAATCTATGTGGATCCTCCAACCTCTCCTACCATCACACCCAGTGGTTCAACAGTAATTTGCCCGGGTGGGAGTGTTAATCTGACTGCCGGTCCTTCTGGTGTTAATTATACTTACCTGTGGTCTGATGGCAGCAACACCCAAACTATTACTGCTTCAACACCAGGCACCTATTCAGTAACGATCAGTAACTCATGCGGTTCTACAACAACTTCAATTGCTGTTACTGCCGGAAGTGCACCTGCAAGCATCACTGGTATTACAGCAATATGCAGTGGTCAGAATACGACATTAACTGCCAATTCTGGTCAAAGTTATCTTTGGTCAAACGGACAAACAACTCAATCAATAACTGTCAATACAGCTGGAACTTATGCTGTTACTGTAACCCAGGCAGGAGGTTGTAGTGCATCTGCTTCAGTTAACGTTGTAGTTGATGCCAGCCCAAGCCCCGTAATTACGGGTGCACTTGATATCTGTGTCGGGATTTCGACTGTACTGGATGCCGGACCCGGGTTTACTTCTTACCAGTGGAGTAATGGATTCTCATCACAAATGCTCAATGTAACAACTCCTGGAATTTATACTGTTACTGTTACAAATTCCAGCGGATGTACGGGCAGTACAAGTGTTACTGTAAATCAAAGTCCGACACCAAATCCGGTTATAACCGGAAATTTATCATTTTGCCAGGGTGGAAGTTCAACCCTGAATGCGGGCTCAGGCTATTCATCTTATACCTGGAGTACGGGAGCTGCTACACCGTCAATTAATGTCAGCACTGCAGGTACATACACAGTTACTGTCACAAACTCCTTTAACTGTTTTTCATCAACATCCGTCACTGTTTCAGTAGGTACGGGTCCTTCACCTGTAATTACCGGAGTTACTGCTTTCTGTTCCGGAGGCAACACAACTTTAACTGCTCCGGCAGGCTTTACTTCTTATCAATGGTCAAATGGTACTTCGGGCCAGTCTATCAACGTGAATCAGTCAGGAACCTTTACGGTAACTGTAACTGATCTGAACGGATGTTCGG
>JADLBQ010000077.1 GCA_020847635.1 Bacteroidia bacterium | reverse complement strand
TTTGAGTATTCTGCAAAATGTTATGGGACCTCGTGTAATGACATATAATCATTCTGTACTGCCCGGAATTTTGCATCACAAATACCTGATTGTTGATCAGTCAGCAATCACCTCAGACCCGCTGGTATTAACCGGATCACATAACTGGAGTACAACGGCTAATCAGAAGAATGATGAGAACACATTGATTATACACAGTGCCAGCCAGGCCAACCAGTTTTATCAGGAGTTCTCACAAAGATTTTTTGATAATGGAGGCGGCATGCTGTCCTCAGAATCTGAAGAGAATAGCTTGCGTATTGTAATTGCACCAAATCCGTCATCTGCCAGGGTAGAGGTAAGGTCCAATGTTCAGATTAAAGAGTTGATTCTTTATGATTTAACAGGGAAAAGGATATTGTCAGAAAATTTAAACACAAATTACGCTCAGCTTATTACAGAATCATTAGAGGCTGGAATTTATCTGTTGAAAATTGAAACAACTGAAAAGCTGATAATACATAAGTTATCAATAATTCACTGATCTTAAACTAATCCTTCACGAAGTAAATCATGGAGGTGAATAAAACCTTCAAATTTTTTTCCTGAGGTTACAATTAGTTGAGTGATACTGTGTTTCTTCATCAGTTGAAGTGCTTCAATTGCAAGAGCATTTTTATCAATGCTTCTAGGATTCTTCGTCATGATGTCAGCAGCGATTACACCTTCAATTTCTTTATGAGATTCTAACATTCTTCTCAAATCACCATCTGTAATGATTCCTTTCAGCATATTTTTTTCCAGTACAGCAGTGGCACCTAGCCGGTTTGAAGAAATAACAACAATGACCTTCCGGAGGGGATCTCCGGGTTTCACTACCGGTTTGGGGTTAAGTGAGAACAGATCAGATACCCGAAGGTAGAGTTGTTTACCCAGTAATCCTCCCGGATGAAAGCGTGCAAAATCTTTTTCAGTAAATCCACGAGCTCTTAACAGGCAAACTGCCAGCGCATCACCAATTGCCATTTGTGCAATTGTACTGCTGGTTGGAGCCAGATTCATCGGGCAGGCTTCTATTTTAACCGAAGCATCTATTACATAGTCCGCATGAATTGCAAGATAGCTTTTCATGTTTCCACAAATTGCAATGAGCGTGTTATCTGCTGCTTTTACTAAAGGAACCAATACTTTAATTTCGGCAGTTGATCCGCTTTTTGAAAGGCAGATAACGATATCGTCTTTTCTGATCATTCCGAGATCTCCGTGAACGGCATCTGCGGCATGCATAAATACAGATGGTGTTCCGGTAGAATTCAGTGTTGCTACGATTTTCTGTGCAATAAGTGAACTTTTGCCCACTCCGGTAACAATAACCCTACCTTTTGAGAAAAGTATTAGCTTTACACAATCTGTAAACTCACGACCGATACTTTTCTTTAAACGGGCAATAGATGAGGCCTCTGTTTTCAGTGTTTGAAGAGCGATCGCAACCAGTTCTGATGTCTTAATCAATTTTGTTGAAAAATTTTTGTTGTTAGCTTGCAGATTTATATATTTGATGTAATTTAGAAAGCAAAATTAAACAGAATACATTTCATGGGTACTGACGCAGTGGCTGAAAAGAAAGCCAGTAATAAAAAGAAAAAGGATACTGCCAAGGCGGGCGATCATTCAAAAAGCAAAGTATCAAAAACTAAGGGAACTAACGGAAACAGCAGTAAGTTAGGACAATTTCTTCATCAGTTTTTTGGCTTTGAACATTTTAAAGGTGAACAGGAAGCAATTATAGAAAACCTGATGCAGGGGAAGAATACGTTTGTAATAATGCCTACCGGAGGAGGCAAATCCATGTGTTACCAGTTGCCTGCTCTCATAATGGAAGGAACTGCACTTGTAGTTTCGCCATTAATTGCATTGATGAAAAATCAGGTGGATTCAATTCGTGGATTCAATACTGATGACGGAGTTGCTCATTTCCTGAATTCATCCTTGAACAAAACTGAAATTGCCAAGGTTAAAAGCGATATTAGCCACAGGAAAACAAAACTTCTTTATGTCGCTCCCGAATCGCTGACTAAAGAGGATAATGTCAATTTTCTTAAATCCATTAACATCTCCTTCCTGGCAATTGATGAGGCTCATTGTATTTCTGAATGGGGTCATGATTTCAGACCTGAATACCGGAGACTGAAACCCATTATTGAAACCCTGGGAAATGTTCCGGTTATTGCCCTTACCGCTACTGCAACAGCTAAAGTTCAGGCTGACATTCAAAAGAATCTTGGCATTCAGGATGCTGTTGTATTTAAGGCATCCTTTAATAGATCTAATCTTTATTATGAAGTGAGACCAAAGGTCAATGTGATTAAAGAGATTATTAAATATGTAAAAGCAAATTCAGGAAAGTCAGGCATTATTTATTGTCTGAGCCGGAAAAAAGTTGAGGAAGTTGCAGAAACACTAAATGTAAACGGAATTAAGGCATTGCCTTACCATGCCGGGCTGGATGCAAATACAAGAGCTTCCACGCAGGATAAGTTTCTGATGGAAGAAATTGATGTTATTGTTGCCACCATCGCTTTTGGAATGGGAATTGATAAGCCGGATGTCCGGTTTGTAATCCATCATGATATTCCAAAATCACTTGAAGGATATTACCAGGAAACAGGCCGTTCGGGTCGTGACGGACGGGAAGGCAGATGCATTTGCTTTTATAGCTATAAAGACATTGAGAAACTTGAGAAATTCATGAAAGGGAAACCGATAGCCGAGCAGGAAATTGGAAAGCAAATGCTTCATGAAACGGTTTCCTATGCTGAAACTTCCGGTTGTCGCAGAAGAATGCTGCTTCACTATTTTGGTGAACGCTACAACGAAGACAATTGTCATAATTGTGATAACTGCCTGCATCCAAAGCAACAGGTAGAAGCTAAGGAAGAGGTTGTATTAATGCTCGATACAATTGAAGCAGTAAAAGAAAAACATAATACAGACCATATTATAAATGTACTGATTGGTAAAGCTGAGAATGAAGTTAAAAAATATGGCCATGATAAACTTGAAATTTTCGGAGATGGAGTTGACAAGGAAGAGAAGTTCTGGCAATCGGTCATCAGACAAACATTTATGGCCGGTTTAATTTCAAAAGATGTTGATAATTATGGTCTGCTAAAATTAACGGAAGAAGGAAAAAAATTTCAGGAAAAACCACGCTCTTTTAAAGTAACTATTGATCGTGACTACAGTGAATATCAGATGGATGATGATGAAGAAGCCGGGGCAGTTGGCGGAGGAAATGCAGCTGATGAAACACTGTTTTCTATGCTCAAGGATTTACGGAAGAAAGTAGCCCGACAGAAAAATGTACCGCCTTTTGTTATTTTCCAGGATCCTTCTCTAGAAGAAATGGCTATACAGTATCCGATAAAAATGGATGAACTGAAGAATATTACCGGTGTCGGAACTGGTAAAGCAGCTAAGTACGGGAAACCCTTTATTGATCTTATTGCAAAATATGTAGAAGAGAATGAAATTGAAAGACCAATGGATCTGGTCGTCAAATCAGTTGTGAATAAATCCGGTCTTAAGGTATATATTATTCAAAGTATTGACCGAAAACTCTCCCTCGAAGACATTGCTGATGCTAAAGGAATTTCTCTTTCTGATGTAATATCAGAAATTGAAAGTATAGTGTCTTCCGGTACTAAAATTGACATCAACTACTACCTGAACGAAGTCATAGATACTGAACGGCAGGATGAAGTATTCGATTATTTCCATTCTGCCGAAACCGATTCGGTTGAAGAAGCTCATGCTGAGTTAGGTGAAGATGATTACACAAGTGATGAGATCAGGCTGATGCGTATTAAGTTCATGAGTGAGCTGGGCAATTAACCGTACTTAATCAGGACCGGCCTTCAGCCTCCCTGGTTCATTCATTCTGTTTCCGGACTAAGTTTCTGACTCATCTGTTTAATGCTCTTTCAAAAGCAAGATGCTTATTCATTAATTGCTGTACTGCTGATTCCGGCTGCTGAAAGTAATCCGGATCGTTCAATCATCATTTGATGATTAATAACCAGCTTAAGACTACCGGTTCTTTTAACTAATGGTAAAATCAGCCATAAGGGAAAGTGTTCATCTGGTACAGAAATAATAGAGTTGTTTGGATTCATTGTTTTGTTATTGTAGATCTTGAATTTTGATCCGCCACAGAAATCAGTGTTAACATTCAGTCTGTAAAGCAATCTCTGAAGCATAGTAATAAATCTGGCCTTTTCACCGGTACTCCATTCATCAAGACCTGTGATATCTGCTTCCGTACCTTGAGCTGCAAACAGGATACTCAGCGGAATAAGAGATTCGGGAATTGAACTTACTTCAATAATCTGTCTTTTTGTACTGTTTCGTATTGAAGTATGAACTAGGCATTTATTATGATGATAGCTAATCTGTTTAAGCTGATTAAGGATTTTACTTACACGTTGAAATTGTTTTGGAATGGTGAGTTCTGAATCAGTATTACTTAGAATCAGAACTGTTACAGCAAAAAGTACTTCTGTTTCTTCAGCAAAATTATAACCGGTATTATACCTGATACCGTCACTGCTTTTGAAAAGGTACGCTGACATGGACAGCAAATCTGCTAAAGAAATTCCAGCAATTGTTGGTTGCTTTTCTACATTTGTACACGCAATCAGCATAAAATGAAAATTATACCCGGACTCGTGAAAACAAGTGAGCTGCATGCATTGATGTTAGGTGCAATTGCTCCCAGACCCATTGCTTTTGCAAGTACAATTAATAAGAAAGGAATCCGAAATCTGAGCCCATTTAGTTTTTTTAATGCATTTGGCTCAAATCCCCCCATACTGATTTTCAGCCCGGCCAGAAGAGTTCGTGATAACACGGTTAAGCATAGCCTGATTAATACAAAAGATACAAGAGAAGTTGTTATTAATGTCGTTAGTTTTAATATTGTTCAGCAGGCATCACTTGCAAGTTGTGAATATGCTGAGGGTGTGGATGAATTCATCAAAGCCGGCCTGACCCCTGTCGCCTCAGAATTTGTCAAACCATTCCGTGTTAAAGAGTCACCTGTTCAGTTTGAGTGCAAGGTGATTAATGTAATTGAGACTGGAACTCAAGGGGGAGCTGCAAATCTGATTGTCTGTGAAATCCTATGCATGCATATAGATGATTCTGTCTTGAATGCAGAGGGTAAGATTGATCCTCATAAAATTGATCTGGTTGCCCGAATGAGCGAAGATTATTACTGCAGGGCATCAGGAGATGCTGTATTCACAGTTCCTAAACCCAACCGGAAACTTGGAATTGGATTTGATAACCTGCCTGAATCAGTTAAGAACAGCACCATTCTAACAGGAAATGACCTGGGTATGCTGGCTAATGTTGAACAACTTCCAAATGAGGCAGAATGTAAAGCCTATAAACAACTGATGAACGAAAAGTTTGAGGAAGTAACAGTTGTTCATAACAGGGCAAAGGCACTGATTTTAGAAGGTAAAATTTGGGATGCCTGGCTGCTTTTACTAAGCTTCTGAATTAGGCGGTTCGCCTCATTCATAACCGGAGTTTAAATAGCAGGATGTTTCTTGCTGTATGATTATGTCTCTTAAAACATCAAGTCAAGGACAAATCAGTTATTAAAATCATTTTTATGTTTTTGAAAAAGGCCTTACAGCAGGCCTTTTTTATTCTACAAACGGAATTGCAGGAATGTCAGATTATAACCAATGGATGAATAATAGAGGTCAGCCATTTTTTGTTAAAAAAGAAGTTATCAACAAAAAATGTAAAAAAGTTGTAATAAATGGTAAAAAGTGTCTTTATTTACAGCCTAATGATTTTTAGTTGTTTTTAATCTCAATCATCAAGTTTGTATGAACAGTCCTCTCATTCTACATGGCGTGCATGAAGCAACAGCTGATGCCAAGGGACGGTTCATGCTTCCCGGTTCCTTTAGAAAGCAACTGGAAAATGTGCTGGATCAGGGTTTTATAATCAAGCGAAGTATTTTTTCGAAAGCACTGGAGTTGTTTCCAAAATCAACCTGGAATGCAATGGCTGATGATCTGCGTCATTTAAACCGCTATAACCGTGAACACATGGATTACATGCGGCTGTTTACATCAGGCATGCAGGGAGTTGAAGTGGATAGTGTTGGCCGGATTCAAATTCCGAAGGAACTGATTCTTTACGCTGGCATTAAGAAAGATATCACTTGTGCGGCTATTACAGACATTATTGAGATCTGGGATACCAGAAGCTACAATAAATTTATTAAGGAAAAATCAGATTCGTTTGAAGACATGACCGAGCGGTTACTCGGTAAGAAAGTTTTTTTAAAAGATGATGAATGAATATCATCAACCCGTTCTTTTAAATGAGAGTATTGAATGGCTTAATGTAATTGAAAAGGGTATCTATGTTGACGCTACTTTCGGGGGAGGAGGGCATTCAAGAGCGATTTTGTCTACATTGAAAGACGGATACCTGTATGCATTTGATTGTGATAAAGATGTAATTAAGAATATTCCCGATGATAGCCGGTTTCGGTTAATCAGGGCTAATTTCAAATACTTAAAAAATTCTTTATCAGAACACGGGGTGACACAAATTGACGGGCTACTCGCTGATCTGGGAGTTTCATCTCATCAGTTTGATACTGAAAATCGTGGTTTTTCGATTCGATTTGATGCAGAACTAGACATGAGAATGGATCAGTCAGGAAAGCTTACAGCAGCAAAAATCATTCAGACTTACTCTGCAGCTGAACTGAAATCAATCCTAAGCAGATATGGTGAAATTCAGAATTCCGGCAGAATTGCTCATGCGATTGAAACGGAAAGAAAAAAGAAGGCTATCCGAACTACCAGTGATCTGATACAGTTGCTTAAGAGATTTGTAAAGCCTGAAAGTGAGAATAAGTTTTTTGCCCGTGTCTTTCAGGCATTACGAATTGAAGTAAATGATGAACTGGGTGCATTGAAAAATTTGTTAGAGCAGGCTGCCGAGATTATTGTTCCCGGTGGAAGACTGGTGATTATCAGTTATCACTCACTGGAAGACAGGATGGTAAAAAATTTTATGCGCTATGGAGATACCTGGGGGGAGCCACATAAAGATATCAAAGGTAATCTGATCAGACCATTCAATCCAATCTTGAAAAAACCGTTAACAGCCGGTATTAAAGAAATAAGCTGCAATCCAAGATCCAAAAGTGCAAAAATGAGAGTAGCCGAAAAAATCAACTTGTCAGAATTACCATGAATAAGATTAAAGAAAGAAAGCAAAAAACCGAAAAACAGAAGGAAGTTCAGGATCTGAATTTACTAATAGTAAGATATCTGAGGGCAATTAACATTTTCGGGAAACTCAGAATGGAATTGATTATATCAATAATTCCATTTCTGTTTTTTATTGTTTTTCTGGCAATGTTACTGATTGGTAACAGCTTTTATACAGAAAGGCTGATCCGGAATATTGACCGGACCGGAAAGGAAATTAAAGAATTACAATCTGAGTTTATTACTGGCAGAAGTGATCTGATGTTTAGAACAAATCAATCTCAGGTTGCAGCTATGGTTGAGCCAAACGGCCTTTTTGAGTCCAGGGTTGCTCCTTTTAAGTTGGTCATTAATTCTTCAAATAATAAGAAAGATAAGAAATGAAAGATGCCAGGCGATCTGTGTTTAACAGGGTGTTACTAGTATTTGCAGGATTCTGCATTTTCGGAATTTTAATTTTCTGGAAAATATTTACATTACAGATTGTTGAAGGCGAGATATGGAAAGAAAAAGCAGAAGAGCTGACCATTGCATATCAGAATATTGAGCCAATCAGAGGCAGTATTTATTCAGACAACGGAAGTCTGCTTTCCACCTCACTTCCGGTGTTTACCCTGTATGTTGATTATACCACACACTATTTTCTCGATAAAAGTTTTTCATCTAAAATTGATTCAGTGTCACAAGGGTTGAGTCAATTATTTAATGACAAAACAGCTTCTGAATACCGAAGAATTCTTATTGAAGGTAAAAGAAGGGGAAGCCGCTACTCACTTCTGAAACGTAATGTGACCTATAAACAGTTAAAAGAAGTAAGACAACTTCCGGTTTTTCGTCATGGAAGGTACAAAGGAGGATTAATTGCAGAGCAACAAAGTAAGCCACAGAAACCATTTAAATGGCTTGCTGAACGTACACTCGGTTATGTGACCCGTGAAAAAGGAGAGCGT
Source organism: Bacteroidia bacterium (assembly GCA_020847635.1). GTDB lineage: Bacteria > Bacteroidota > Bacteroidia > AKYH767-A > OLB10 > CAADHD01. The sequence goes on along the minus strand of JADLBQ010000077.1, from coordinate 19,653 downwards.
TCAGTAGGGATTGAAGCAGCTTTTGATGAGCACTTAAGAGGTGTCCGGGGAATCAGGCTGGTTCAGAAAATTGCCGGAGGCATCTGGAAGCCGGTCAGAAATGAGAACGAAGTTGAACCTAAAGATGGGTTGGATGTCATCTCAACAATAAATGTAAACCTGCAGGACGTTGCAGAAAACTCACTTATGTATCATTTGAAAGTGCATAATGCAGAAAGCGGCTGTGTGGTTCTGATGGAAGTGAGTACCGGAGAAATAAAAGCAATTGCCAACCTGGTACGGAATAGTGACGGGTCGTACAGTGAAAATTACAATATTGCTGTAGGCCGGAGTACCGAGCCAGGCTCAACTTTTAAGCTTCCTGCTTTAATGGCTGCATTTGAAGACAGCCGTGCTCTGCCTTCTGATACAGTTGATACTGAAAAAGGAATCCATTACTGGATTTCAAGAAAGCCAATGAGAGATTCTCATGAAGGTGGGTATGGAAGGATTACAGTTCAACGAGCGTTTGAACTTTCTTCCAATATAGGTGTCTCAAAAGTCATTAATAAAAGCTATTCCCGTAATCCGATGGAGTTTGTAAAACGTCTTCGTAGTATGGGTGTTGATGCCCCGCTGGGATTACAGATTAAGGGTGAAGGACGGCCTTTTATAATGGACACATCCAGTAAGGGATGGTCAAGATTTGATTTGCCTTATATGTCAATCGGGTACAGTGTGCGGATGACTCCATTACAACTTCTTACATTTTATAATGCAATAGCCAACAATGGCAGAATGGTTAAACCTCTCTTTGTAAAAGAGATCAGGGAGCAGGGAAAAACAGTCAGGAAATTTGAAACTGAAGTTCTTTCAGAAGCAATTTGTTCTCAAGCAACAATTGAAAAGGCGAAGAAACTACTTGAAGGAGTTGTTGAATCGGGTACGGCTGCCGGCTCATTTAAGAACAGTCAGTATAAAGTTGCTGGGAAAACCGGTACTGCCCGGATAGCTCAGGGAACAATGTATGAAGCTGATGGTCAGAAAAAATACCAGGCATCTTTTATTGGCTATTTTCCTGCAGAAAGCCCAAAGTATAGTTGTGTAGTAGTGTTTTATGAACCATCTTATCAATATTATGCTTCCCAGGTTGCAGTTCCGGTTTTCAGAGAATTAGCGGATAAAATTTATTCCACAGATATTGAACTGCATAAGGAAGTTCAAAAGGAAGATCTGTTGCTTGCTAGTCATTTACCCGTACAGCAAAAGGGTAGATCGCATCAGCTAAAAATGGTCTATGATCAGTTGAATATTAACAATCCTGTGAACTTAACAGATGAATCATGGTCAGTTATTAAAACTGACAATGGCGTTGTTAAAGCTGCTTCGCTCAGTTTTGCTTCCAATCTGGTTCCTGATGTAAAGGGTATGGGAATACGCGATGCCCTGCTGCTTCTTGAAGGAATGGGTCTGCGGGTAAATGCTGAAGGAAGAGGAAAAATTATCTCCCAGTCTTTAAACCCGGGAATGAAGATAACTCACGGTTCTGAAATAATTCTTGTCCTAAACTAATGAGAATATTAAGTGATTTACTCTATAAAGCAGGTTCCGATGCAATTAAAGGAAGTACAACTGTAGCTATTGCTTCACTTCATTTCTCATCGAAGGAAAAAATGGAGAATGGCTTATTTGTAGCAGTTAAGGGTACTGTTACAGATGGTCACAAATTTATCGGGCAGGCAATAGAGAATGGAGCAATTGCAGTTGTATGTGAAAGCCTACCGGATTTGTTGATAGATGGAATAACGTATGTTCAAGTGCAGTCATCTTCAGTTGCACTTGCTTTTATAGCTGCTAATTTTTATGATAATCCGTCTGAAAAATTAAAACTTATAGGTGTTACCGGAACAAACGGGAAAACAACTACAGCTACCATGCTTTACCGTCTTTTTACCAGTATGGGTTATACCAGTGGCCTTATTTCAACCGTTAAAAACTGTATAGGTGAAAAAGCTTTTCCAGCAACCCATACAACACCTGACCCTCTTCTGCTTAACCGTTTATTGAATCAAATGGTTCAGTCCGGTTGTTCGTATTGCTTTATGGAGGTAAGCAGTCATGCAGTTGTTCAGAACCGGATTGACGGTTTAAAATTTGCCGGTGGGGTGTTCACTAATATTACACATGACCACCTGGACTACCACAAAACTTTTGAAAACTATATTAATGCTAAAAAGCGCTTTTTTGATAGACTGACTTCAGAAGCATTTGCATTGGTTAATATAGATGATCGGAATGCCAGGATAATGATTCAGAACTGTAAGGCAAGAGTAAAGTCATTCGGCCTTAAAACACTTGCTGACTTCAGAGCAAAAGTGATTGAAAACAGTTTCAATGGATTGCAATTAATGATTGATGGTACAGATGTTTCGTGTCGGTTAATTGGAAGTTTTAATGCGTATAATCTCCTCGGAATTTATGCTGTTGCAGTTACATGCGGGTTAGAAAAGGTAGATGTTTTACGGGTTGTTAGCCTGTTAGATCCGGTTGAAGGAAGATTTGAGGTTATATCATCCGTTAACAAAGTGATTGGAATAGTTGATTATGCACATACACCAGATGCATTGGAGAATGTTTTAAACACCATAGAGGATATTCGAACCGGAAATGAACAGCTCATTACCGTTGTGGGCTGCGGAGGGAACCGTGATTCTGCTAAAAGACCGTTAATGGCATCAATAGCAACTGAGATTTCAGATCGCGTAATTTTTACTTCGGATAATCCAAGAAATGAAGATCCTGCAGAAATAATCCGCCAGATGCAGGATGGGGTCTCTCCTCAGTATTATAAAAAGGTTCTGATTATCCCTGATCGTAGAGAGGCAATAAAAACAGCTTGTACCCTGGCAGCTTCGGGTGATATCATTCTGATTGCAGGCAAAGGACACGAAACATATCAGGAGATAAAAGGTGTAAAATATCCTTTTGATGATAAGCAGGTACTTATTGAAATCTTTAATACGCTAACTCCTTACTGAATATGCTTTACTACCTGTTTGAATTTCTTGATATGCGGTTTGATTTTCCGGGAGCTGGCTTGTTTCGTTATATTTCATTCAGATCGGCATTATCTATTATTTTTTCTCTTGCAATATCTCTTTTTCTGGGCAGATACATCATTAGGTTGCTGCTGAAAAAGCAGGTTGGAGAAACAATCCGTGACCTCGGACTAACAGGCCAGAAGGAAAAGCAAGGAACACCGACTATGGGTGGACTGATTATTCTGGGTGCTATCCTGATTCCAACTTTACTTTTTGCAAAGCTTAATAATGTATATATTATCACAATGCTGATTGCTACCGTCTGGATGGGAACAATCGGTTTTCTGGATGACTACATTAAAGTATTTAAACATAACAAGAAGGGATTAGCCGGTAAATTTAAAGTGCTTGGCCAGGTTGGTTTAGGTCTGATAGTTGGATGCATTTACTTCTTCAACAGCAATGTAATTGTTCGTGAAAAGACCGAAAAAAATCAGTTTGAGTGGAGCGGACAGTCTACCCTGGTGGATGAACTACAAGGAAAAGAGGATGTGTTGTTTACAGCAAAGAATATTAAATCAACAAAAACAACAATTCCCTTCTTTAAGAATAATGAGTTTGATTATGCAGTTCTACTCTCTTTTCTGGGAGAAAATTCAAAAAAATATGCATGGCTGGTTTTTATTCCGATTGTTATTTTTATTATAACTGCTGTATCTAACGGAGCTAATATAACCGATGGGATAGACGGACTGGCAACCGGAAGTTCAGCTATTATCGGAAGTACATTGGCTGTTTTTGCATATGTCTCCGGTAATACGGTTTTTGCCAATTATCTGAATATCATGTATATCCCTAACGTGGGTGAACTGATGGTCTTTATGAGTGCTTTTGTTGGTGCCTGTGTTGGCTTCTTATGGTTCAACTCCTATCCTGCTCAGGTGTTTATGGGTGATACTGGAAGCCTGGCTTTGGGTGGAATCATTGCTGCCTTTTCAATTGCTGTCAGAAAGGAATTACTTATTCCGGTTATCTGTGGAATTTTTCTTGCTGAAAACTTGTCAGTAATGATTCAGGTTGCATACTTTAAATATACAAAAAGAAGATTCGGGACAGGAAGAAGAATCTTCAAAATGTCACCACTTCATCATCATTTTCAGAAATCAGGTTATCATGAAGCAAAAATTGTAACCCGATTCTGGATTGTGGGAATTTTTCTTGCCGTTATCAGTATTGTAACTCTTAAACTCAGATAGGGGAATATGAGCAGTAAAAAACGACTTGTTATTCTGGGTGCTGCCGAAAGCGGTGTTGGAGCGGCAATGCTGGGTATTAAAAAAGACTTTGATGTATTTGTTTCGGACACAGGACCGATTGCAGATAGATTCAGAAATCAGTTAACTGCTAATCAGATTGAATTTGAAGAAGGAGGCCATTCAATCTCGAAAATAACAAATGCTGATTTAATTGTTAAAAGTCCGGGAATTCCTCCAACCGCTCAGGTTATTACCGAAGTGCTGAGAGTAAATATTCCCGTAATATCTGAAATTGAATTTGCATTTCGTTTTACAGATTCAAAAATTATTGGTATAACAGGTACAAATGGAAAAACAACAACAACTGCGCTTATTTACCATATTCTGAAAAAGGCTGATCTGAATGTAGGATTGGCAGGAAATATCGGTAAGAGCTTTGCTCGTGTAGTTGCTGAAAACAAGAATGATTATTACGTACTTGAACTCAGTAGTTTTCAACTTGATGATATTGACACTTTCAGACCCTATATCGCTGTGTTGTTAAATATTACTCCGGATCATATAGACAGGTATGGGTCAATGGAGAACTATGTCAACTCCAAATTCCGAATTGCAAAAAATCAACAGGCTACGGATCATTTTATCTATTGGTCAGAAGACAAGAATATAACTGGAAAACTAAAGACCTCACAGATTAGAAGTCAGTTGCACGGCTTCAGCCAGTGCTGCAATCCTGATTCAGAAATCTGCATTGAAAACAATCAAATCATTTTAAATAATAAAAACCAAGCGCTTATGTCTATTTTTGATCTCGCCATTCGTGGCAAACACAATCTTTACAACGGAATGGCTGCAACAGTAGCCGCTAAGATTCTTGATATCAAGAATGAAGTAATTCGTCAGAGCCTTTCTGATTTTCAGAGTGTAGAACACAGGCTGGAAAAAGTGAATGTAGTTCATGGAGTGGAATTTATTAACGATTCAAAAGCTACAAACATCAACTCCACCTGGTATGCTTTGGAAAGTATGGACAAACCGGTGGTCTGGATTGTTGGTGGAATTGATAAAGGAAATGATTACAGCATGTTAAATGAGCTTGTAAAGCAAAAAGTAAAGGCAATCATCTGTCTGGGGACGGATAACAGGAAAATTCACAAGGCATTTAAAAATATTGTCAGTGATATTACAGATGTTGCCTCAGCAGAAGAAGCTGTTCAGGTTGCTTATTCGAAAGGTAAGAAGGGAGATGTAGTACTTCTGTCACCAGCCTGCGCAAGTTTTGATTTATTTAAAAGCTATGAAGACCGGGGGTGGCAGTTTAAAAATGCAGTGAAAGCGTTATAACCGGATTAATTTCATAACATGAAACAATTCTTTGGAACCTATTTTAAGGGTGACAGATATATCTGGACAATCGTTGTCGTGTTGTCTGTTATATCCATTCTGGCTGTTTACAGTTCTACTGGTACACTTGCTTATAAGTACCAAGGTGGAAACACGGAATATTACATGCTTAAGCATCTGTCAATTATCCTGTTGGGTTTCGGAATTATGTACTTCTCTCATCGTGCCCGGTATACATTTTACAGTAGTATTTCCTGGATTGCTCTTTTTGTTGCTGTTCCGCTTCTGGTAATCACATTGTTTGCAGGAACAAACCTTAACGAAGCCAGCCGCTGGATTACATTGCCGATAATTAACCTGTCGTTTCAAACAAGCGACTTTGCTAAGATTGCTTTAATTCTGTTTATAGCCAGAACACTCTCAAGAAATCAGGATAATATTAAAGACTTTAAATCGGCTTTTCTCCCGATTATTCTGCCTGTACTGCTTATTTGTGGTCTGATATTACCATCTAATTTCTCTACTGCTGCTGTTTTGTTTTCAACTTCACTGGTGCTGATGTTTATTGGTAGAGTAAGCATGAAGTATATTATGCTGTTGGTTGGTACCGGTATTATCTTTTTTATTTTATTCATTCTGGTAGCAAGTATCAGCAATAATAAGGGTCGGATTGAAACCTGGAAAAACAGAATAGAGAATTTCAGAAGTGGCGATAATTCTGAGAATTACCAGACAGAGCAGGCAAAAATTGCAGTTGCTACAGGAGGTATTTTCGGGAAAGGACCCGGAAGTTCAAGCCAACGAAATTTTCTGCCTCATCCGTACTCTGATTTTATTTATGCTATTATCATCGAAGAGTATGGAATGGTTGGAGGTGTTTTAGTACTTTTTCTTTACATTTCATTATTCTATCGTACAATAATGATTGTCAGGAGGACAAACCGAGCATTTGCTACTTTTCTTGCAATTGGTTGTGGTTTTACCCTTGTCTTTCAGGCATTAATCAATATGGCTGTAGCGGTGAATTTGTTCCCGGTTACCGGTCAGCCGTTACCCATGTTGAGTATGGGAGGAACATCCATCTGGTTTACCAGCCTGGCAATTGGAATTCTGCTCAGTGTAAGCCGTGAAGTAGAAAAGAAAGGAGGTGAAGAAGTTGCTGTCAGCACAGCCTAAATATAGAATCATAATCAGTGGTGGCGGAACTGGGGGCCATATATTTCCGGCTATTGCAATTGCAGATGCGCTAAGGGAACTGGAGCCTTCAGTTGGTATTCTGTTTGTTGGAGCTAAGGGTAAAATGGAAATGGAGAAGGTGCCAGCGGCAGGCTATAAAATTGAAGGGTTATGGATTAGCGGATTACAGCGGAATGGTATAAAAGCCAATCTGTTATTCCCTGTTAAAGTAATATCCAGCCTTGTAAAAGCTGGTAAGATCATTAACCATTTCAAACCTCATGTGGCTGTTGGAGTGGGTGGTTATGCCAGTGGTCCATTGATTTATGTTGCAGCCAGAAAGGGCATTGCCAGTCTGATTCAGGAACAAAATTCTTTTGCAGGACTAACCAATAAGATACTAGGTAAAAGAGTACAGCGTATTTGTGTTGCATTTGATGGGATGGAAAAATTTTTTCCAAAAGAAAAAATCATTAAAACAGGAAATCCGGTCAGAAGTGAAGCGTTAAGAACCGAAGGATTCCGTAATGAGGCTTTAAGTTTTTTTGGATTAAAGAATGGCCATCCTACTATTTTAATTATCGGAGGCAGCCAGGGTGCACGTTCTGTTAATCTGGCTGTTTCGGAATCGATTGCTCAATGGATTAAGGAGGGATTCAATATTATTTGGCAAACCGGTAAACCCTTCTTGAATGAAGCCAGTTCAGTCATGAGTCAGTTTCCAGCAGGTAGAATAAAGGTGTATGATTTTATTTATAAAATGAACTATGCTTATTGCCTTGCTGATCTTATTGTTTCAAGAGCTGGGGCCAGTACAGTCTCCGAACTTTGTATTTTGGGAAAGCCTGCAATTTTGATTCCGTTGCCCAGTGCTGCAGAAGATCATCAGGCAATGAATGCACTCACATTAGTCAATCAGCAGGCTGCTGTTATGATCCGTGATCACGAAGTAAAAGATCGGCTTGCTGAGGAAGTCAAAAGAGTAATGAATGATCGGGAGTTGCAGCATCAGCTCTCAGTTAATATTAAGAAGTTAGCCCTACCAGATGCAGCTAAATCAATAGCTAAGGAGGTTTTATTACTTGCTAAAAGTGCTTCATAATATGGATTTCAAATCAGTAACACATGTGTTTTTTATTGGAATCGGAGGAATCGGGATGAGTGCCCTTGCACGATTTTTCCTCGCAGCAGGAAAGGTAATCTCTGGCTATGACCGCACTTCAACGGCATTAACGGATGAGTTGATCAGTGAAGGGATAAGTATTATGTTTAACGATGATGTGGGAGCAATTGAGGATATCTTTAAAAGTATTCCAAACCGTAATTCGATTCTGATAGTTTATACTCCGGCTATCCCACCTGACAGTAGGATTCTGAGCTGGTATCGGCAAAATGGATTTACATTATTCAAGCGTTCAGAAATTCTTGGATTTATTACCAGGGGACAAAAGACCATTGCAGTTGCCGGAACTCATGGAAAAACCACAACTAGCACCATGATTGCACACTTGCTGCATCATGCCGGAATTAACTGCACTGCTTTTCTTGGCGGAATTGCTAAGAACTTTGATTCTAATCTTATTTTAGGAGACAGAACCGGATCAAAAGGTGAGCATGTAATGGTTGTTGAAGCCGATGAATACGACAGGTCATTCCTCCAATTGTATCCTGATTGTGCTGTTATTACTGCCACTGCTCCAGATCATCTTGATATCTATAAAACCTATCAGGCCATGTTAGAGTCTTACCAGCAATTTGCATCACAGGTAAGCGAAGACGGGTTAATACTTACTAAAAAAGAAGTTAACACCGGCCCTGTAAAAACTACCGTCAGAAGGTATGGATTTAATCCACCAGCTGATTATTATTGTAAAGTGACAAATACCCAACCTGACGCTTATTTTTTTGATATTTATACTCCGGATGAGAAACTTGAAAAAGTAAGGCTGGCTCTTCCGGGAAGCCATAATGTCGAAAATGCTGTTGCAGCTGTTGCTGTTGCAAAGTGGATGAAAGTTGATAATTCCAGAATCAGAAGCGGATTGGAAAGTTTTCTTGGAATCAAAAGACGGTTTGAATTTGTAATTCGTCATCCGTTATTGACTTTTATTGATGATTCTGCTCATCATCCGGATGAAATTGAGTCTGCCCTGAATTCAGTCAAGGAGATTTTCCCAGGTAAAAGAATTGCCGGAGTTTTTCAGCCCCATCTTTTTACACGCACCCGGGACTTTGCAGACCGGTTTGCTTTCAGCCTGAATAAACTGGACAGAATTTTTCTTTTGCCGATTTATCCAGCACGTGAAAAACCGATTGAAGGGGTTACTTCAGCATTAATTTTAAATAAAATTTCAGGTGCCTGTTCATTAGAAACATTTGAAAGCTTGCCCGGTAAGTTACTCAATGAATCCTTTGATGTATTAATCACACTCGGTGCTGGTGATATTGACAAGCTGATTAGACCTATTGTAAAACTCCTTAATCAAAGATTAAAAAATCTGGCCAGTGATGAAAAGTAGGAAAACCGGAAAGGGATTGAAGAGTTGGTTGTCAGCTAACAGGAATTTGCTGATGACCTTAATGGTTTGTACCGGATTTCTGATCCTGGCTGGATTTATTAATGCTGACCGGAAAGAAACAACCTGTATAACGGTTGAAGTTATGTTTGACCATAATCAGTCTGTTCACAAATTTATAAGTGAAAGTGATATTCTTGAACTTATGTACTCTCCGGAAAGAAATCCTACAGGGAAAAAGCTTTCCGATATCAACATGACAATGTTGGAAAGTATGGTCAGGTCAAATCCTTACGTTGAGACTGCAGAAGTATTTTCAACCATTGACGGGAAACTGATAATTGATATACAACAACGTACACCTTTATTCAGAGTGTTAAATATTTCAGGAGAACAATTTTACGTAGATACTCATGGTGACTATATGCCAACTTCAGAAGCATATACAGCAGATGTTATTATTGCTAACGGGAATATTAGTGAATCTTTCTCAGATAGTTCAATCTTCAATAAGAAGAGTAGTGATAAGCAAATAATTCATCTGTTTAAAATAGCCGGATACCTGGCTGGATCAGATTTCTGGAATGCACAGTCAGAACAATTATTTGTTAATACTGAGGGAGACATTGAACTGGTTCCACGAATCGGAAATCACAGGATTATTATAGGAGATTCAGACAATCTTGAAAATAAATTCAATAAACTCTTCAATCTGTATCAATTTGGATTTCTAGAGAGAGGATGGAATGGATATTCAGAAGTAAATTTAAAATTCAGTAATCAGGTTGTTTGTACCCGTTCAGGAAATAATTAAACCAGAAAACCCAAAGAAAAGCTTGATATGGCAGCATCAGAAATCATTGTTGGCTTAGATATAGGAACTACCAAGATTTGTGCAATTGCAGGTAGAAGAAATGAATTTGGAAAGATAGAAATTCTAGGTATGGGACGCTCTGATTCTTTTGGGGTTACTCGCGGAGTTGTTGCCAATATTGATAAGACAGTTGCTTCTATTAAGGAAGCTATTAGTGAAGTCGAAAGCCGGTTTGGTCTTGAAATTGGTGAAGTTCATGTTGGTATTGCAGGTCAACATATTAAAAGTCATCAGTACAGCGGAATGATCATCCGTAACAATGCGATTGAAGAAATTTCACAAAAGGATATTGATGCTATTGTAAATGATCTTTATAAAATGGCAATGAATCCGGGAGAAGAAATTATTGATGTAATTCCTCAGGAATTTGTTGTTGATAATGAAAAGGGGATTAAAGATCCGGTTGGAATGGCTGGCATCAGACTGGAAGCAAATTGCCATATCATTACCGGGCTCGTCAGTGCAGCACAAAATATAAATAAATGTGTCTCCAAGGCAGGTCTAAAGGCAGTTGATCTGGTGCTTGAATCATTAGCTTCGGCAGAAGCTGTATTATCTGAAGAAGAAAAGGAAGCTGGTGTTGCTTTGATTGATGTTGGAGGAGGAACAACAGATCTGGCCATCTTCCAGGATGGGATAATCCGGCATACCGCAGTAATCCCTTTTGGTGGAAATGTAATTACAGAAGATATAAAAGAAGGCTGCTCCATTATCAAGAGTCAGGCTGAACTGTTAAAAGTAAAGTTTGGGTCAGCACTGGCAAAGCAAATGAAAGATAATGAGATTGTTTCAATTCCTGGGTTAAGAGGAAGAGAACCTAAAGAAATTTCAGTCAAAAACCTGGCCCATATTATCCAGGCAAGAATGGAAGAAATTATTGAAAGTATCTATATTGAAATTAAAAATTCGGGTTTTGAACGTAAGTTGATTGCCGGAATTGTTATTACCGGTGGCGGAGCAATGCTGAAGCACCTCTCACAATTAGTTGAATATATGACCGGCTATGATACCCGTATCGGCTACCCCAATGAACATCTTGCGAAAGGAAACGAAGACCTGAAAAGCCCAATGTATGCTACTGCAGTTGGACTGGTTATCTGCGGGATTACGCAGGCAGAAAGAAGGACCAGGACTCCCCAGCCAACTGCCGATCAAGATGAAATGAGAAAGGGAAGCTGGTTCTCACACTTCTTTAAGAACCTGAAAGAAGGCTTGAAGGATGATACCAGGGATACAGATTTAAATTAAAAAATTATAGACCATACTATAAACTAAAATCAAACATTATGCTGGATTTTGAACAAAACAAGGTACGCCCCTCAATCATTAAAGTGATTGGAGTCGGAGGCGGAGGCAGTAATGCTGTGAATCACATGTTTAAACATGGAATTAAAGGAGTAGAGTTTCTTGTTTGTAATACCGATGAGCAGGCACTCGAAATCAGTCCGGTACCAAATAAAATTCAATTAGGGAAAAGCCTGACCGATGGCCGGGGGGCCGGTGCAATTCCTGAAATCGGGAAAAATTCAGCTCTTGAAAATATGGAAGATATAAAACGTTCTTTAGGTAGCCATACCCGGATGGTTTTTATTACTGCCGGAATGGGTGGCGGAACCGGAACCGGAGCAGCACCGGTTATTGCAAAAATTGCCCGCGAGCTGAATATTCTGACTGTTGCTATTGTTACTATTCCTTTTGCCTTTGAAGGGAAGAAGAGAAAAATTCAGGCTGAAGATGGTGTGGAAGAACTGAAAAAATATGTTGATACCCTTTTGGTCATTAGCAATGATAAGTTACGTGAAACCCATGGCAATCTGAAAATTGCCGATGCTTTTGCTCAAGCAGATAATATTCTTTCTATAGCAGCCAGAAGCATTGCGGAAATCATTTCTGAAACATTACATGTTAACGTTGATTTTGCAGATGTTCAAACTGTGATGAAAGAAAGCGGAGTGGCAATAATGGGTTCAGCTACTGCTGAAGGCGACAATCGGGCAATAACCGCTGTTGAAACTGCACTTGACTCACCTCTTCTTAATGATAATAATATTGAAGGAGCACGCTACATCCTGTTGAATATTACTTCTGGTAAAGAAGAAATTACTATGGATGAAATGAGCCTGATTAATGAATATGTACAGGAAAAGGCCGGGCAGACTGCTGATATAATCTTAGGAATGGGACTTGATGAAAAATTAGGTAATAAAATTGCAGTTACTATTATTGCTACCGGTTTTAAGACTAATAACCAACGACAAAAAAACAAACCTGTTGAAAAGATTGTCTATAATTTAAGCGGAGAAATTGAAGGAAGAACTACAACTGATTTGATTACGGATACCGGCAATCCGCTGGAACCTGTTCTAAAAGATGAAGCAGAGCCTTCAGAAGAATTCAAGGAAGAGGAGTTAAAAAATTCATTTGAGGGCGAAGGAATTGAAGCAACCGGAACTCCAGATGGACGAATTATTTATTCAATTAGGAATACTGAAGATAGTAATACTGCAACAGCAGTAACAGAACAAGAGGAGCCTGTACTTATAGAGAAAACAGAACCAGAAACAGATAATCAAAAGGACATAAATCAATTGGAGAGTGAAGCAGAGACTGATTTTACAGTATCTCATTTCTCTTATAATGAGATTTCTGAGAATGACCTTAAACAATTTGATGAATTATTGAATGCGGAACAAACAGAGTCAATGGCAAAGTCGGATACCGGTGAAGTTAATGCAGTGCATCAGGAACAGGTTCAACAAAATGAGAATGAAGATAAGCCAGAACCGGAAGTAATAGAGTTTACCATAGAAATTCTGAAAGAGCAGAAAATCACAGAGCAGCCTGATACTGATTCACCTGAGCAAACAATAAATGAGAACCGGATTGAGAGTGAAGTTAAAACCAAAATTGAAATTGAATCCGATGCAGATGAAACTTCCATAGAAGCCAGTGAAGAGAATGTTAAAAATGAGCCTGTACTAGAAGCAAGTGGAGAGGACTTAAAATCTGAATCGGTTCCGGAGCAGCCGGCTGATGATCCCCATGAAGATCTGTTCAGGCGTTCACGTGAAAGAATTATCAGATTAAGAGAATTGAGTATTACCCATCATCAGAATAAAAATATTTCAGATCTGGAAAAGGAACCGGCATACCGGAGAAAAAATATTACACTGGACGATGTCCCGTCATCCTCAGAACGCAAGTTGTCGCGTCTTACTCTTTCAACAGATGAGGATAAATCATCAGGAGCAGGATTTAAACCGAATGGATTTCTGCATGATAAAGCAGATTAAATATGTCGCTTGAACAAACAATTCAAAGTGAGCTCAAAGCTGCAATGCTGAACAAAGATGAAGCAGCATTGCGTGCACTAAGAGCTGTGAAGTCAGCAATTCTGTTGATAAAAACCAGTGGTGCTGAAAAGGAAATTAGTGAGGAAGCTGAAACTAAAATCCTGCAAAAACTCATTAAACAAAGAAGGGAATCAGCTGGAATATATTATGAGCAGGGTCGTGATGATCTGGCTAAAGCTGAAGAAGATGAGATTGCGATAATTGAGAAATTTTTACCAGCTCAAATGAGTGAAACTGAAATTATTGAAGTTCTGAAAAAAATAATTTCCGATTATCAAATCATAAATATTGCACAATCAGGTAAAGTAATGGGAGTTGCCGCCAGGCAACTTGCAGGAAGAGCAGACAATAAGCTAGTTGCCAGCCTGCTAAAGCAATTGCTAAGCTGATAGCAACAGGATTTTGACAGAAGGTGTGGAATTTATGATTCTGCACCTTTTTTATTATATCCATTCCTGTAAATCCGATCTGATCTGTTAAGACTAATTAGCCAGGGTACTGCCAGAAATCTAATAGAAATGATTCTTGGCTTAAGCCTGCTGAGGAGTTTACATTTCCTAAACATTTAACAGACTGCCGATAGCGAAACTTTTTGAACTGCTCTTCGTTAAATCCAGCCGAAAAGGAAGTTATCACTTTTAGTAAGAATAAATTATAATCCAAACTCAACCTGTATGAGAAAATATTTAGTAATTGTTTTACTGACAATTTTAGCAGGCTCAACAGCCGTTGCGCAGTATGAGCCTCACTTTAGCCAGTATATTAATAATGAAATGTTTATTAACCCTGCTTATGCTGGTACAAGAGGCTATATGGCAGCTGCCATGTTATATCGGGATCAGTGGACAGGTATGGATGGAGCTCCTAAAACAGGAACCTTTAGTTTCCATACTCCGTTTTCAAGAGATCGGGCTGGTCTTGGAATCTGTGTTATGAATGACCGGATTGGAGTAAGCAGTCAAACCGCATTAGTTCTGAATTATGCTTATCACTTGAGGGTAACTGAAAATAATGGAATCCTGTCATTTGGCTTACAGGGAGGATTTATCAATGCTGAAGAAAAACTAAGGGATGTAACTACCATTGATCCGAATGACCCTGAATTTGCAAATAATGTTTATCATAAGTTGATGCCTAACTTTGGTTTTGGTACTTATTATCATAATGACCGCTTCTATGCCGGGCTCTCAATTCCACGGTTCCTAAAGAATAAAATAGATCCGTTTAGTTCCAAGATTGAATCAAGCAGATTAAATGTAAAAAACTGGCATTATTATCTGTACTCTGCTTATGTAGCTGATTTGGGTGAATCTGTTAAAATGAAACCATCAGTCATGATTAAGGCTGTTTCGGGTGCTCCTGTTGAGGCTGAGGCAAATCTTAACTTTCTTCTAAAGGATGTATTCTGGGTTGGTGGAGGGTATCGTACAGGTGATGCCGTAATTTTTATAACTCAATATCAGATTTCAAAACAATTAAGAATAGGTTATTCCTTTGATTATTCACTTACCAAATTGCAGAACTTTAATTCCGGTACACATGAATTTACAATCGGCTATGATTTCACTTTTGATAAAAATAAAATTGTCTCGCCCCGATATTTCTAATCAAAAAAAGAAATTCCTCAAACCATGAAACGAACACTAAGTAAATTATTTTCAGCAATTGCGCTGCTCATTATTTTTCAGTTTTCTGCTTCGGCTCAGAAAGTACAGATTGAGAAGGCAAATGAACTTTATAATAACCTGGATTATTCCAAGGCTATTGTTGCATATGAGGAGATTCTGAAAAAGCATCCTGATTTGACATCAATTAAGGTAAAACTGGCCGAATGTTATCGCCTTACAGCACGAACTGAAAAGGCAGAATATTGGCTGGCACAGGTTGTTAAGTCGCATGATGCAACTAGCCAACACAAGCTTATGTATGCCCGTGCACTGCTGAGTAATGGAAACTTTAAAGAAGCTAAAAGCTGGGTTAAGGATTATCTGGTGAACAATCCGGATGACAGAAGTGCTAATTTTCTTTTAAGCAGTATTGAGAACCTGCCGAAATATTATAAGGATACCGGCAATTATTTTATCTGGAAACTGATTATTAATTCTCAAAATGCTGACTTTAGCCCGGTATTATTTAATAATGGAATTGTTTTTGCCTCATCGCGTGAGACGAAGGGGTTATTTGAGAAGAAGCATACCTGGACAGGTGAGCCTTTTTTACATCTCTATTACTCAAAGGGTAAAGGGAATACGTTTCTTGAAGCAGAGCCTTTTGCTACTGATGTACAAATTCGATATAATGACGGACCGGTTTGCTTTAATAATAAAGGCGATGAAATTTATATTACTAGGAATAATGTAGTTAAGAGAAAAGAGTTCACTAGCCAAGATGGCGAAGTAAAACTGAAGTTATTTATTGCTAAGAATATAAATAGCCAATGGAAGAATCCCGTATCATTCAAGTACAACAATGATGAATTCAATACCGGTCATGCCTTTTTAAGTGTTGATGAAAACTATTTGTTTTTTTCATCTGACAGACCAGGCGGATTGGGAGGGATGGACATCTGGATGTGTAAGCGAAATGGCAATGACTGGGATGAACCGGTAAACCTGGGTTCGCAGATTAATACTTCAGGGAATGAACTATTTCCATATATGCATGCTGACAGTACTTTTCTTTTTGCTTCAGATGGACGAGATGGAATAGGAGGGTTAGATATTTACTATTCAAAATGGGATGGTAGTAAAATGACTGAAGCAAGAAATATGGGAGCCCCTGTTAACAGCAGCGGTGATGACTTTGGAGTCGCTTTTGATAAAAAAACACACTATGGTTATTTCTCTTCAAACAGGGAGACCCGAAGCGTTGATGATGATATTTATAGTTTCAGAAGATTGCTGAAAGTCCAGGGCATTGTGGTTGAAAAGGGAACTGATAACCCGGTTGAACATGCAAAAGTTAAACTTAAGAACAGTAAAAAGACAGAACTTGAATTTCAAACAATGAAGGACGGGAAATTTGAGTTCCCGATTGATTATGATGAATCATATTTGATTGAAGCATCAAAGGAGTTGATTTCAAGAGATATAGAAAGTTTTAATACATTGAATTATTTTCCAAGTGAAAATCTGTTTGTTAAGCTGGAACTTGAAAAACAGGAAAGAAAGTTTAACCTTATCGTAAAAGTACTCGATGAAAAAACAAAGAAGCCGCTTGATAAAGCTGAAATTGCTGTAGATCAGTCTGATGTTGTTCTTGGATACACTGATAAAGAGGGACTATGGACACAACCATTAGAAAGAGATCTTAAAAAGACGTTAATGATTACGCGAAGCGGGTATGACCCAAAGGTTGTTACAATTTCTAATTTAGGTCAGAGGGTTGATACTGATTTTGAAGTGACTGTTGAATTGTCTAAAGGGAATGATGTTGGCCCTTATGCTCGCTGGTACAAAATTATTTATTATGATTTTGATAAATCAAACATCAGACCGGATGCAGTTAAAACAATGATGGAAGTCCTTCAGTTTGTAAAGGAACATCCTGATGCCAGGCTGCTTATGAATTCTTATTGTGACTCTAGGGGTACAACAGCCTATAATATGAAACTATCGGAGAGAAGAGCAAAGGCAGCAACCCAATGGCTGATTAATAATGGAGCAAATCAAAACAGTGTTGAAAAGATGGATTGGGGTGGGAAAACAATGCTGATGAACCGCTGTGCTGAAGGTGTGGATTGTACTGAAGATGAACACCAGTTAAACAGAAGGACAGAAATCAGAGTTTATCGGGTAGAAAGTAGGTCAACTTCAAAAACCAATTAATAATTATATAACCAGAATAACCAAAAGAAAAATCATCCATTATGATTACTATCTTGAAACGATTTCTATTTACTTTCATAGCCAGTATAACCTTTGTTATTTCTGCAACCAACAATGCCCAGGCTACACATGCTGCAGGAGCCGACCTGACTTACACCTGGCTGGGTGGCAATCAATACCGGCTGGAGGTTACGTTTTATCGTGACTGTGGAGGTGTCGCTGAACCTTCAAATGTTCCAATTAAAGTGAAATCAAATTGTGGACATAGCTTTAATGTTACTGCTACTAAGATTTCAGGTACTGGAGGTGAAATTACGGTTCCCTGCCAAACTTCATCAAGCACATGTACTGGTGGATCTTCTGTGGGAATCCGTAAATTTCAATACCAGGCAACTGTAACATTGCCGACAACCTGTGCATTATGGACGTTTAGTTACAGTGTTTGTTGCCGGAATTGCCCGATTACAACTATAACCAACCCCTGCGCAAATTCTTCTGAAATCTATGTTGAGAGTACGTTAAACAATGCGGTTGCTCAAAATAATAGTTCTCCCAGTTTCTCAAATATTCCGATTGCATTTGTTTGTTTAGGACAAACTTTTAACTACAATCATGGAGTATTGGATGCAAATGGAGATTCTTTGACTTATGAGTTTATAACACCAAAGACTGGTGCCAATTCAACCGTTAATTTTATTGCACCGGCATCTGCAACTAATCCATTATCATCGAGTACACCTTTTACTCTGAATTCTCAAACAGGACAAATTACCTTTACTCCTAACCAGATTCAAATTGGGATTATGGCTATCAGAGTTAAAGAATATAGAAACGGAGTTTTGATTGGCAGTGTGATCCGGGATATGCAGGTCTATACGCAAGTGTGTGCAAACCAGCTTCCCACTGCTACAGGAATTAATGCAACTAATAATTACACTGCTACGGCATGCCCTGGCCAGCAGATTTGCTTTAATGTTAATTCAAATGATGCTGATGCCGGGCAGAGTGTTACAATGACAACTAATAACGGAATTACTGGTGCAACTTATAATATTACCGGCAGTCCATACCCCACGTTAAATTTCTGCTGGACTCCTTCTGAAAGTCAGGTGTCGCCAAATCCATATACGTTTACAATTACAGTTAAAGATAATGCCTGTCCGACCAATGGTGTTCAGATATTTTCTTATTCAATTTATGTGACCGCTCCTGCTATTTCTGTTTCTTCAACAAACGTGACTTGTGCCGGTTTAAATAACGGTACAGCTACAGTCACTCTGCAGTCGGCAGGGCCGGTTAGCTATCAGTGGAGTACGTTACCTCCATCGGGTTCAGCCTCAGTCAGTAATCTGGCACCAGGCTATTACTCGGTTACTGTAACGGATAATGCAGGATGTCCTGCAATAAAGAATGTATTCATTGAAGAACCTCCGGTGTTAAACTTTAGTTCGAATGCTACTCAGATAACTTGTAAGGGATCATGTAATGGTTCGATTTCAATTGCAGCAACCGGAGGTACTCCGGCTTATAGTTATTTATGGTCATCAGGCCAGTCAACTTCAGCATTAACCGGAGTGTGTGAAGGAAGCTATAGTGTGACTGTAACTGATGCAAATAGTTGTACAGCAACTGCAACCTATACAATTGCACCTGTATCTGATTTGAACCTCTCCGTAAACGGGAACAGTGTATTGTGTTATAATGGATCAACAGGATCTGCAACACTTAATGTGTCAGGTGGAGCAGGAAGCTATTCCTATTTGTGGTCGAATGGTTCAACAACTCAGAACCTGTCAAATGTAATAGCCGGAACTTATACCGTAACAGTAACAGACAGCCTGAACTGTAATAAGAGTACATCGGTTGTCATTTCCCAACCGCCTGCAGCTCTTAATGGAATACTGACTGTTAGCCAGCCTGTTTCATGTTATGGCCAGAGTGATGGAAGTATAAACCTGAATGTTAGTGGAGGAACCTCTCCTTATAGTTATAATTGGAGTAATGGTGCTGTTACTCAAAATGTGAGTTCACTGGCAGCCGGTACTTATACGGTTACAATTACAGATGCAAATGGCTGTACTGTGATAAAATCGGCTGTCGTAACACAACCAGCCGCAGCATTAAGTTCTTCAGTTTCTTCAAATCAATCAGTTTCATGTTTTGGACTGTTGAATGGAAGTTTGGCTGTTAATGTTTCAGGCGGAACAGCACCATACAGCTTTAACTGGAGTAATGGGCAAACAACCCAGAATATTTCAGGTCTTGCGGCCGGAACTTATTCAGTTAC
>JADLBQ010000076.1 GCA_020847635.1 Bacteroidia bacterium | reverse complement strand
CAGGATAAGTAACTCAATTCAATAAATTATCACTCCTGGTTTATTCCTGATACTTAGCAACCAGGTTCCAGCTAATGTCTTTTATTTACTCACTGGTCCTGCAACAGGTTTACACAAACAAGAGTAAAAGATTGACGAAAGAAAAATCAGTCAGAAAAAAGTAAAACTTTTACCGTAATAAAAAGGTGCGCTGTTATTCAGGAGATCCATAAAAAAAACAGGATTAAGCCGTATGACCGGATGTGTTACCCAGTGAGACAGAATACAAAGGGCAACTGATCAGACAGATACAGAAACGGTTGAAACCGGACAACTTAAAAAAAGCAGATTGCAGTTTTGAAATACCATTAAAAGACACAGAGATAAAAGCCATTACTAGCACAACCGTGGCTGATCTTTCAGAAAAAAAACTCAGCACCGGGTTACCTGGCTAACCGAGTATTAAATAACATGTGGCAAAAATACATTCATACTGCAGGATCAACGAACAAAAGAGGAATTCTTGTTCGTGTATTTAATTGTTACCGGCAAGTTATATAGAACAACTATGAAATGCATTTTGACATCAGTTTTTATTGCTAGTGCTTTAATAGCTTGTAAAAAAGATAAGGAAAATACTGAAAGCCAGACACCTGATAATAACCCAACACCTCCTGTTATAACCAATCTGGTTTGTAATCCAAGTTTTGAGTTAAACGGATATAGAAGTTTGAACTGTTGGACTCTCGTTAAGGACTTTACAACTTCCCCGGCCACCTTCTCAAATGTGGTACCGATTAACCGAGGAATTTTTTCTTTAAGATTAAACGGTATAAAGGATCTTAATTGGAACCCATACGCTGAAACCTTTATTACAAATATTCCCGCACAAAAGATTATTTCTCTTTCTGCATACATTATGACGGTTTATTGTAGACAACCGATTTGTCTTATTCTAGACCAGATAAGGGGAGGTCAGGCAATTGATAGCAAATCAGACTACGATTAAGGATTTAATGATTGAAAAAAATTCATTGTAACTGATACACTTTCTATTCAGAACCAGGACTCATTAAGGGTAAAAATTATTTATACTACAAGACAGAATAGTGGTGCTTACAATGACTTATGCGAATTGACAACTAATTAATCTAGCACTTACAGCAGTTTGGCAAATGTGGGCTGACATGCTTCGGTGTAACTTTTGTGCAAGGTTCAAAATTCAGATTTCAATTGAACTTTTGTGCTAAAAATCTTCTACCTTACTAAGCAGCTTACCGTTCCCAATCTGTAACAGTGTATCCCTCTTTTAAGCCAGCGTCTTCTCCCGTGACTTTTATACTATTTACACCCTGCAAACAGGAAATCCTGCTTTGTTGGCTCTTGAGTGAGAAATATAACATATTCTCTCGTTGTTTTTTCTTGTCACCATCACAACAGGAGGCTGTATTGATATTATTACCCGTGCAGGTTATTGTAATCAAATAATTACTCACATTAATTTCTGTATTGATGCCGTTCAATGACTCAAGGCATAAAACAGCACGAGTGAAAGACGTTCGCACTTGCCTGGGCGAGATCCATCAGTCCATATCGCCTGCCCTGTAATTTTTTTGTCAGAACGTGACAGACTATTAAGTTTCAATACATTTGCACAACTTAAAATCAACTAAATTCAAGAAATCATGAAAAAATTCTTACTTACGTTTTTTGTTATTACTGCCTCATTGCATTCGCAGGCTCAATGGATGAATCAGAATTTGTCATTACCTTATGAAGGTTACATTTTTGACATTCAAACTGTTGATGCCAATACAGTATGGGGAGCGTTATGGAACACTACCTCAGGGCTTCCAACCCAATATACCCCTGATTTTGTCCGTACGGTTGATGGAGGAACTACCTGGACTTACGGTACAATAGCTGCACCCGGTCTTGCTATTTCAAATATTTGGCCACTAAGTGCTGATACTTGCTTTGTAGCAATGTGTAATGTAACGGCAGGTGGCGGTGCAATTTATAAAACAACAGATGGCGGGGTTACCTGGACCCAGAATTCAACTCCCGGAATGTACTCACAGGCTACTTCATTCTGCAACATCGTCTATTTTTCTGATCCAATGAATGGATTTGCCCAGGGCGACCCTGTTGGTACCGGAGCAAATCAACGATTTGAATTATGGACTACTGCTGATGGAGGTAATACCTGGACTCAGGTTCCGGTTGCCAACATCCCCGCCCTGACCAATGCCGGAGAATACGGTATTACCAATTTGTTTTCTGCTATTGGTAATCATATTTGGTTTGCAACTACCTATGGTGATGTTTACCATTCTGCTGACAAAGGCCTAACCTGGACAAAAAGTGCAACCGGTCTCCCCCCCTATACAGCTAGCGGGAACCGTCAGGATATCACTGACATTGCTTTCTGTGATTCTCTTCATGGTATGGTGGTTCAGGTCAATGCCAGTAACTTCATAATTAAAACAACTGCGGATGGAGGAGCCACCTGGAATAATCTGACTCCTTCAGGTAATTTCTATCCTACTGAAATCGAGGGGATTCCAGGTACCAGTATTTTTCTGAGTGGTTCATCAAATACAACATACGGATTTGCTTCTTCTTTCAGTACTGATTATGGACTGACCTGGACTGACCTCGATAACGGTGCATCACATACATCGTTTGATTTTATTAATGATTCCACAGGTTATGGTGGTGAATATTTAGCACTTGGCAATCCTGGCGGAGCCTGGAAATTCAATGGTACTTTTTACACCCCCTCAATTGCTTGTGGTGATCCCTCCATTTCATCCGGAATTTCAGTAATCAATAACCCGATTATCTGCTGGGATAGCACCTTAGTTTTTACAACGACCGGAATTACCGCTCCAACTGTAGGAACTGTTCATGGATACAGCACTGCCGTATCTCAGGTTCCCATTACAAATAATCCGGATCCGGTCGGAGCAGGACTGGTTATTGCCAGTACCGGTGTGCTGAGTATTCCTCCTAATGGCAGCAATACAACCAACTTGAAAAATGATGGTGCGGTTCTTTCGGCAGGAGTTTATTTTGTAAGCCCGGTTGTATATGGAAATGCAACCGGAGCGGGCAGCTTTTTTGCCTTAACCCTTGACCCCAATTGTACCTATACAGGCCAGTCAGTTCAGGTTACATTGCTGGCCCAGGGTTCATCTTGCCCGGTTGGCATTGCTGAGCATAACCCTAGTAGTTTTGCAGTCACTGCTGCATACCCGGTCCCGGTTAAAGAATCCCTTAGCCTGGTTGTTGAATCTGGCAGGACTTCCCCGATTGACGTTAAGATAACTGATCTTGCAGGCCGTGAAATTACCAGCTTTTCAGCTTCTATTAAATCAGGCAGTAATACGGTTTCAATTAATACTCAGAATCTGACATCAGGAATATATTTTGTTACAGTAAGTAACTCCTCACAACAGGTAACTAAACAGTTTGTAAAGGATTAACCTGTTTAATCAATGCTAACTTTAAGGAGGCTGTTAACAGACAGCCTCTTTTTGTTTCTGTATAGTCTTTTACTATGTAGCTGTTAAAAAGCCAGGTGTTTTAGTAAACTCATGGAAAAATGCATGCATTCGGAAAGTTTAAACAAATCCTCCTCAAAAAATGAAAGTTAACAGGTATTATCCAGATTGTTTTTTAACATTTATCCGGTTACAAACGCCTTAGATTCCATAGTCAATCCTAAACCGGGAGACTCAAAATATCATGCATGTCCACTGGTGAGGTGGTAAACGGATTGTACCGGTGCAGAACGGGACCGGCATGCAGCTGATTCCGGATTTTATTTGAGAACACCGATGCTTGATGTCAGATTCCTCAAATCCTGTTTCATCAATTTAATTAACGATTCAATCTGATCATACATTTTTGCCCGGTTCTCAATTTCATCAATTGAGTATGTACCGGCATCACCAAAATAAACTTCCATATCCAATTTTCTTCGATCCTTTTCTGTACCATTCAACTGACCGAAATCCAGCCAATTTCTGATAAGCTGTTCCCTTAATGAACCTTCCTCTTCTTGCGGATTCTTATAATTT
The DNA here is from genome assembly GCA_020847635.1 of Bacteroidia bacterium. GTDB lineage: Bacteria > Bacteroidota > Bacteroidia > AKYH767-A > OLB10 > CAADHD01. The sequence continues at coordinate 2,293 of JADLBQ010000076.1, read as the reverse complement.
AGGTAATACCAGATTGCCGGTGGATAGCTGGCAGATGTTTCGGTAGCAAACCAAATCTCCCGTAGAATATTTCGTTTGTGAGCCAGATCAATCTTCTGACTTCCGGTTAACATTAAAATACCAAGAGTAGCATCAGCAACACCAACTCCCACACCCAGCATATCAGTAGCATTGCTATCATCATGTTTTGAGACCAGAATACCAGTGATAATTGCACTTAAAGAACCAAGTATGATCGAACCCACAGTTAAAAGCGTTTCTCTTCGTTTCTCTTTTTCGGCTAAGAATGAAGCAATCTGATTCAGCATTTCTTCTTCACAGTCCAGTTCTGCCGTAACTGATGAGATTTCAAGAGAAGCCAAATCAATTCTGTGGTTTAGCTCCTGCCTGATTTTTATCAGGTCAACCTGGTTTTGAAGCGATGGATCTCTTACCGTTTCCCTGTTTTTCTGAACATAGTCTGACAATAAACTTAACACGCCAATAGCATTAGCAACATTCAGATCTTTGAAAGTAAAATAATGTGAAAGCAGCGTATCCGTCTGCTGATTATAAAGTGGAGCAGGAATTTCATCTTTAGAGTATGTATATGTGTTTTCCTGGTTGCATGAACTTTTCTGAATATTACTTAAAAAAGAAGAATTCCTGGTTGTTGAGCAGGACGAAAAGACATACAGGGTAATGACTAAATAAAAATATCTAATGAACATTTTTTCTTTGAATGATTTCTCTTGTATAAAAGTGACTAGTAACTGAGGCCAATCTGAAAATCTCTATTCATGCCAAAAATAAATAAACCCGGTCTCTTAAAACTCATGGCTTCAGCACCCTCCTGATTTATTATTGAGTATTTTTATTTCCTTATTCCATCACTTATCCGGAAGTGATACCAGCCATATTGTTAATACTCCCCGAAATTCTAATCTGCATGAAATTTCAGAAACTGGAATTGTAAAAGAGAATAACCCGTTGTAGCTGATAAACTATGATGATTAAAAGCACAGCATTGGAATCAATAATAACTTATGTGATCTTCTCTGTTGAGTTATTTCTAATAACGGCAATCAGTCTAAAAACTTCTGTTCGCATTCATATGTAACAAATCAATGGGTTCAAAAAAGCAGCAGAACGGTTTTATGCAGTTTTTAAAAAACTTTGTTCTGTTTGTTCCTTGTATGTATTGCATGGAGTAAATATAGAACACATATACTAAAGGTTATACCTGCCTTAAAAGTATTAAACAAAATGAAACTGAGTTTTTAGACAGTTTGACGGAAGGCGGCTTTGCGTTTCTATCGGCAATAGAAATCTGTCAGTCGAATTTAATACAAAAGTTTAAAGTAGCACTCAGTTGAGCATTTAACGTCATCCGCTATATTGCCAAACCGATGTGTGTGCAGTGCAATCCAAAAACAGACGATATTAACATCGGAAAGTCTTTTTCAACAATTTTAATGCTCAGCCAACCTATACAGCATTATAAATTCAAAAATATTTTTCAAACCGTATAGCGCACCTTAAATCATACCGCTACGAAAATCTTTATTGCACCTTTTGTGTGAGGTTGTGCAACTGCCACCTGTGTTATAGCCAGTGGTTCTTGTCCACCATCCTTGTAAACTATTGTCGTTGTTGAGTTTCCCCGTCTTTGTCGTATCGGCTTGAGTATCGGGTGTTTTAATTTTTTTTGAAGGGTAGGAAAACAAATTTTGAATTTTGTCTTGCGCTGGGGCAGGCATACTCTTTGGCAAGCTTTGGTCTGTGCGTTGGCTTGTGCGCCTTGTCAATGTGTGACTCGTCCTGTCATTACGCTGCTTTCTGTTTGTAAAGATGTTCTTGAAATTCTATAAACAGTCTGCTAATGTTTGCAACATCTCCCAAAATTTCTTTTGCGTCTTCCAAAGATTGATATTTGTTTGTCAGCAAGATTGGTAGTTTCTCCTGGTCGAGTTCGTCCACCCCTGTTTCAACGTATTTGCTCAATACAAAACTGATAAATTCTTTTTGTTGGTCGTTGAGTAAGGCGAAAATTGTCGCTTCGGCTGCTTTGGCTCTCGCTTCTCTTGTCATTGCAATATAGTCGCCATTGAAAACGTATTCCAACACATCGTACAAATCGCTTTTCTCCATATCTACCAACTTTTGCAAAGTCAGTAAATCGCCTTTCGGGAAACCTGCCGCTTCTAAATTCTCCAATAAGGTTTTTCTGGTTAATGGATTGCTCCACAATTTCCGCAATTCTTCTTCGTCTTTGAAAAGTTTAGGCAACTCACCAAACAAATTATTCAAAAAT
>JADLBQ010000075.1 GCA_020847635.1 Bacteroidia bacterium | reverse complement strand
GTTTCATGTAATTCTTACCTCCAAATAATACATAGTCAGTATTGATAAACGGATGGATGGGATTCTCAGGATTGAACTGAAAGGAGCGGATCCCACCTTCAACAAACCATATGGCTGATTTCAGCGTGTTGTAAGACCAGCTTGCCTTCAGAGTGGCATATAGATTTTCTGATGAGAAATTATATTGAAGATACGGATCAATAACAAGGTTGGTATTGTATAAGGTATCCAGTACATACCGGACAGACATATTTAATCCGACAGCTAATCCTTCTACTGTATTAAATAAAACATTCTCTGTGAGAGGAGTGAAAGAACAGGTTACATGTTTGAAACGGTTATGATAATTATACCCGGTCAGTAAAATCTTGGCAAGGGTGAACCGGTTAGTTTCGCGATCAACAGAATCGAGAAAAGCTTTTGAATGACGTATGCTTTGTAAACTGTCTTTTATGATATAATCATGTTTTTCAATTTCAGTAAGCGGAACTGGACGAACTTGATCCCAGTAAACAGAATTCCGTTTATTTGATTCTTCCCTGATTTTCATTAAAGGCCCCTTGAAGAGTTTTTCGGGCAGATCCGGGTTTACCTGATAATCAGAGAAAGTACCGGTAAAGTTACCATTACCCTCAAACCCTAAAATCCGGTATGAAAAGCTGAAGCTGCTGGTTACCGGAAGCCAAACATCTTCAGTAATTGAAATGAAGACTTGTTTCAATGAAAGCGAATCAATAAATTGTAACTGGGCATTACGGGTTACCAGCAGATCAACAGCATGCAGCCGCCAGCTGTTTTCCTGAATAAAAATACTACCGGAAAAAACCGGGTCATTCTTTCGTTTGGGGATGACTGCAATTTTATGAATCAAGATTCCATTCTCAATAAAAGTTCCTTCATGCCTGAATTGATAATAGAAAAAGGAAGAAGGAGAAAGCGGAGAAATAAGGCCTCTTGGGGCAATTCCTCTTTTAATTAATGCATCATAAAAATTAAACTGCAGATCCATAGCGCTATTCCAGCTGAAAGCCTGGCTGCTTCCGCTTACTTTTGATGAAATCATCTCTTCATAAAACTGGTCGGGTTTCTGATAATAGAAGTCGGAAATTGATTCGCTGAGGTAAATGATTTTGGTGCAGGTGTCAATAAAGGATGAAACCAGAACCGGTTGACCAAGAATTTTCTCAGGCCATTTTAAAAGTCGTTGTACTCCTTTAATATATGCAGCACATTGATAGCTTTCAACCTGGTACCTGTAAAACTTCCGCCTTGCAATTGCATTTCTCATCACCTGATAAGCCGGGTCTTCGCCTGCTTTTATCACAACTTCACCTAAAGAATAACTTTCTGCTTTTAAAATAAAATTAATTTGAAGATTTCCGGTTCCGGGGTCAATCCGTTTTTCTTCTGATTTGTAACCAATATGCTTGACAACTAAAGTGAAACTTTTTTCAGGCACAGTCAGTTTGTAAATTCCTTCTGAATTGGAGGTGGTTCCGCTTGATGTTCCTTTAATAAAAACACTGGCAAAGGGTACCGGCTGGTTATTTTCATCATTTACCTGGCCGGTAATCATACGGGCTGTTGAAAAGGAGAACAGGAACAGAGATAAAAAGCAAGTTGGTACAAAAATTCTTAAAAATTGTTTCATCAGGGTACTTGATTCATTCGGGCAAAAAAAGCTATTTTGCAGGCATCTTGATAAACGTTCTGAATATGAAAAAATCATTACTCTGTTTTGCAATGTTGTTACAAACAAGTTACCTGTCAGCCCAACAGGTTTTATTCGCTGAAAATTTTAATTCGGGGAACACTTCATTTGTATTGAATACTGCTGATGTGGGCTCAACCACAGCGGGCTATAATTTCTGGACTATCAACAATAGTTATTCAGGAGGTAATGGTTCCGTCATTTGTTTTGGTATGCCTTTCTCTTTTACTGTACCTGCCACTGCCACTCAGCCGGCAGCTATAGCAGGAGGCCCAAACAGCCATTACATGCATATAGTAAGTGATGCAGGAATTGCAAACGGAGTTTCAAACTGTTGCTTCCTGGCTGCTGACGGACTATGTAACAATGCCGAGCAATATTTTGCTGCTATGAACAATGATCTTTCAACTACCGGGTATGATACAGTCAGTCTCTCATTCTGGTGGCTTTGCCAGGGCGGTAACAATTCATTCGGAGAAGTTTATTACAGCCTGGACGGAGGAAATACCTGGAGTAAGATTACTTCACCAATTGCAAATTATAATAACACAGGTAACTGGACCCAACAGATCATCACGCTTCCACAGTTTTCAAATCAGTCAACACTCAGATTTGGTTTCAGGTTTGTAAACCAGGTAGCAATCGCAGCCAGCGATCCCGGCTTTGGTATAGATGATATTGTTGTAACGGCAGTTCAAAATGTTGTGATACCCGTGGTTAATTTTACTTCTAATATTCAGTCATTCTGTGAAGAGTCATGTGTTCAGTTTACCGATTTGTCAGTTAACAATCCAGTTAGCTGGCAATGGTACTTTCCCGGTGGCATTCCGGATACTTCAACCCTTCAGAATCCGGTATCATGCTATAAGGATCCAGGGAACTATGATGTAACGCTCATAGCCTGTAACAGCAATGGTTGTGATTCAATTACCATTCCGGGTTATATTGAGGTTTATCCAAATCCGCCAAAACCAGTTGTTACAATTCATGGTGATACGTTGTGTGCAACATTTTCCGCAGGCTATTCTTACCAGTGGTTTTATAACATCACCAACCTGATTCCGGGAGCTACCAATTACTGTTACATTGCTGTTTTTCCGGGCAGCTATTTTGTTCAGATCAGTGATACCTCCGGATGCATCAATACTTCCGATACGATTGTGATTACCGGAGTTCAGGAAAACCTTTTGATAGCAAATTCATTTCAGGTCATTAATAATCCTTCATATCAGCAGATTGAAGTTTCAATAGCCGGAAATGTGGGGGCAGGGACCGAACTGGAGGTAAGAAGTATGGATGGTCGAAAAGTTTTTAGTACAGAAGTGAAGTTTGCCGGGAAACTTAAAGTTGAGCATTTAGCAACAGGAATTTATTCTGTAATGCTAAGAAATAAGCAATTAAAAGCTTCTAAAAGAGCAGTCGTGTTTTAATTACGATGGTTTACACTAAACACAAAAACAGAGACACCGGGGCTGAAATAAATTAATCTTCGTAAAAAGTGTATTCAAACCGGTGAGCTTTATTGGAGTCGTGATGAGAATGATGGGGATCAAGATTATAATTGATTTCTGAAATCAACATTCCGGCTTCATCATATTCAAAAACTATACGGGCAGAAAGTTGACCAAACGGGTTCAGCATTTCTTCTGTGATGCAGCGGTTATTTTCATCAAATTCATATTGATAAATTCTGGGATGGAAGTCTCGGATTGTCTTCTTTATGATGTTACCGCGTTCATCCATCTCAATTAAATGACTCTCAATAATTTTTTCGTTCATATCACGGGTTATTGAGCTAAGAAGGTTGCCTTTATCATCATAGTCATATTGCGTGACAGCAATCAGCTCATTTTTTGAATTGAAATCATTTTTCCTGGATAGCTTCCCATCCTTATATTCAAATACTGAACCGGAAATAAGTTCACCTTTATTGTCATAAATAAAATGTTTTCTCAGCTCTTTTTTATCATATTCAAATTTCTCTTCCTGCTCTCGTTCACCATCAGCATCATACTTAAGCAGAGAAACAACACTGCTCTGCTCATCATAAAAATAATCGGTTGCTTCACCCGGGTCATCACCATAAAACTTCTGTTCTTTAACCAACCTGCCTTGATCATCTCTTAAATACCTGAAATCTTCGAAGGTACCTTCTGATGGCATTTCAATCACATGTGAAATGAGCTTTTCATTTTCCAGTGTATAAACATTACGCTCTTCAACCGAACCATCTTCAACATATTTCAGTTCTTCCACCAGGTTGCCCTTCTCATCAAAATGGCTCTGAAGTGACAAAAATTCATTTTCACTCTCAGCCGGGTTGTTGAATGCAAGTGCTTTGAATATACGGGTATAACGCTTTGTGGTTTTTATTTTCATGAGATCAGGAAGGAAGAAGGATTGCTTTTCGGATGTGAATTAGTTTATGAAGTAATGCTTCGAGCTTATCAAGTTTTAACATATTGGCTCCGTCTGATAAAGCCTTGGATGGGTCAGGATGGGTTTCAATGAAAACACCGTCAGTACCTGCAGCCACACCGGCTGAAGCAATCACATCAATTAAGCCAGGCATTCCACCAGTTACTCCGCTGGTTGTATTGGGCTGCTGAAGGGAATGAGTGACATCAAGCACAACCGGCACTTTGTTTTTTTGCATAATCGGGATTGACCGGAAATCAACAATCAGATCATGATAGCCAAAAGTGGTTCCCCGTTCGGTAAGCATAATATTATCATTACCGGCCATGCGCATTTTCTCAACTATAAACCGGGTTGAATCGGCCGAGAGGAACTGGCCTTTTTTAATATTTACACACTTTCCTGTAGCTGCTGCTGCCTGCAGTATTTCAGTCTGACGGCATAAGAATGCAGGAATCTGAAGCACATCCACATAATCTGCAGCAAAAGCTGCTTCATCAGGACTGTGTATATCGGTGAGAGTCTGAACGGATAATTTTTGTCTGACTTCAGCAAGAATTTCCAGTGCTTTCTGATTACCCATCCCAGTGTAAGAATCAATCCTAGACCGGTTAGCCTTGCGATAAGACGATTTGAAAATAAAAGGAATGGTCAGCTTACTGCAAATGTCTTTTATAACAGAAGCTGTTTCCATCACTAGCTCATGGCTTTCAACAACACAAGGACCGGCAATCAGGAAAAAGTTATTCGAATATGTGTTTTGTAAATGAGGGATAATTGGATACATAGTTGTGGCAAAATTAAATGAATTGAACTTCAAAGTTCTGAAGCATAACCAGGCCGTTGCTTGTGAATATTTGAAAAAGAATTTTATTTTTACACACACCTAAAATTATATGGTTATGAATAAAAAGCTTTTCACATTAATAGCCGTTCTGTTATCTTCTGTTTTTTTACTGAATGCCCAGACCTCATTACGAAAATCTCCGGTATCCAGTCCATTACAAAAACTATCTCAGGGTTTTGCATTAGGTGAAATTAAAATTGAGTACTCACGTCCTTCAGTCAAAGGACGGGTTATTTTCGGTGAGCTTGTTCCTTATGATGAAATCTGGCGAACCGGGGCCAATGCGGCAACTACCATTGAATTTACCCAGGATATTAAATTTGGAAATACACCCATAAAACCGGGAGTGTATGCCTTATATACCATTCCGGGAAAGGAAGAATGGGAAGTTATGTTGTATAGAGATTTATCGCTTGGCGGTAACACCGGAAGTTATGATAAAGCAGATGAAGTTGCGCGGCTGAAGGTTAACGTAGAAGAAAATCAGTCGAAGGTTGAAACGTTTACCATTGCAATCAACAATATCACGAATTCATCGTGTAGTCTGGACCTTGCATGGGATAAAACAATCGTACGTATCCCCATTAAGACAGAAGAAAAGAAATAACAGAATTATTTGTTATCACCCGGATAGAGACAGGTAATGGTTTGCTGAATCCGGTATTTCATTTACAACTTTTATATTCGGATAAGATTTTTATTTTTACGCGCACTAAAACTAAAATCATGATTAAAAAACTTATTGCAATTACATTTTTTTGGATGTCAGTATCTTCCCTGGCAATAGCCCAGGGTGGTTTAAAGACTCCTGCACCCAGTCCGTTTCAAAAGATTACCCAGGCTTTTGGATTGGGTGAAATTCAAATTGAATACTCCCGTCCTTCAGTTAAAGGAAGAGTTATTTTCGGAGATCTTGTTCCGTATGGTAAAATCTGGAGAACCGGAGCCAATGCCTCTACAAAGTTTACCTTTAGTGATGATGTAATTATTGCAGGTAAAGAGGTGAAGGCAGGTACTTATGCGGTTTATACCATTCCCGGTCAGAGCGAATGGGAAGTGATGCTTTACAATGACCTGACATTAGGTGGAAATACTTCAGACTATAACACTGCCAATGAAGTAGTCCGTTTCAAACTCAAATCAGCACCGATGTCTGAAAAGGTTGAAACATTTACTATTGCTGTAAATAACTTAAGCAGTTCCAGCTGTACGGTTGATTTGAACTGGGATAAAACACGAATCAGCATTCCGGTGCAGGTGAACATTGACGGTAGAATAATGAAGCAGATTGATGAGGTGATGGGTGAAACTAAGAAACCGTATTACCAGGCGGCAAATTATTATTATGAGAATAATAAAGATATGGATAAGGCTGCAGAGTGGTGTGCCAAAGCAGTTGAATCCAGTCCAAAATTGTTCTGGGTTTCGCATCTGATGGCTAAAATCGAAATGAAGCGAAAGAATTATGAGTCTGCTGTTAAATATGCTGAAATGTCAAAAAGTTTGGCAACAGAGCAAAAGAGCGATGATTATGTTAAAATGAATGACAAGTTGATTACAGAAGCCCGTGCGGCAATGTCAGGCAAAAAGTAATTGTGGTATCTGCTATATACCTTCGGGGCTGTCTGAAACAGGCAGCCCACTTTTTTTGTTAATGTGACTTTCCCTTTCTGAAGAGACCGGTTAATTTAAGTAGCCATGCAAAAACAACAACAGATAAACATCCGGCAACATTCAGCCAAAGAAATGCCATAACATCAAAGTACCAGCAGCTGATAATTCCCGCTTCAACAATAAGTGCTGCATAAAAAACTTCATGGCCATTGACTGATTTAACATAAAAGGCAACCAGGAAAATCCCAAGAATTGCACCATAAAAGACCGAGCCAATAATATTTACAACTTCAATCAGGTTACCTGCTTTACCGGTGTATAAGGCACTTACAATTGTAAATATCCCCCAAAAAAGAGTAGCCAGCCTGGAAAACAACAGATCCCGCTTTTCATTACTTTCTTTTTTCCCTGACTGCATGTAAAGATCAACTGCCGCTGAAGAGGCCAAGGAGCTTAACCCGGCTGCCAGCGAACCCATTGATGCCAGAAAAATGACTGCAATGAGTAACCCAATTAATCCTTTTGGGAAATTCTGCCTAACAAACCACAAAAAGATATAATTGGTATCATTCGAATCAGTTTTTTCTGAGAAGAGTTTATTGGCTTCACTACGCAGCGTTGATGCCTGGTTGTTGAGTACGCGTAACTCCCCTGCATACTGCCGGAAAGAAGCATCATCGTTCTTGTTCAATGCATCAACTGCCAGGAGCGCCCTTGTTATTTTCTGGTCATTTACTTGTTTAAACTCATTTTCCAGTCTGGAATATTTTTCAGCTGATTCGGTTTTTAGTGATTGTGCTGTTCTGGCAGGATTAAAGTAGAGAGGTGAAGGATTAAACTGGTAAAAAGTAAAGACAAGAATCCCGATAAAGAGAATAAAAAACTGCATTGGAATTTTAACCAACCCGTTAGCAATCATTCCGATCCGGCTTTGGTTTGCTGAACTTCCGGTGAGGTAACGGCCAACCTGTGACTGATCCGTTCCAAAGTAAGACAACTGAAGAAAAAAACCTCCGATGATTCCTGACCAGATATTGTACCGGTTGTTCCAGTCGAATGAATAATCAACCAAATTCATTTTGCCAGCGCTGCCGGCAAGTTTTAATGCCTGGTTTAAACCGACTCCTTCGGGTAACAGCTTAACGGCAATGACTCCGGCAGCAGCTATTCCTGAAAAGATGATAAACATCTGAAGTGTCTGACTATAGGATACTGCCCGTGTACCGCCATAAACCGTGTAAATAATAACACAGCAGCCGATGAAAACCGTTGTAACCGTTATACTCAAATTTAAAATAACAGCCAGCACAATTGCCGGAGCATAAAGGGATATGCCGGTTGAGATTCCGCGTGACAACAGAAAAAGAACAGACGTGAATATTCGTGTCTTCTTATCAAACCGCTTGCCCAGAAACTCGTAAGCCGTATAAACATCCAGTTTCCGGAAGGCAGGAATGAAGGTAATACAAATAACAATCATTGCCAGAGGTAGTCCAAAATAAAACTGAAGGAACCTCATCCCATCGTAGAAAGCCTGACCCGGAAGAGAAAGAAAAGTGATTGCACTGGCCTGGGTTGCCATCACACTTAAGGCAATGCTGTGCCAGGGTAACTGGCGGTTGGCAATTAAAAAGCTATCAAGGTTCTGATGATGCCTGCTTTTCCAGACACCATAAAAAACAATGGCACCTATACTCAGTAACAGAACGAGCCAGTCAATTACACTCATGAATAATGATGGGTTAACCAGGTATAAATAAGGATTTGGAGGGCAAGAAAAAGCAAGACAAACCAATACCACTTCTTCCAACTGACAGGCTTTTGTTTTTCAGAACTCATTCTTTTTTCCTTTTGGTTTTCTCATCTGCACAAGTCTCCACAGGGATAAGACTTTCAATGCTGCATTGAACTTTCATGGATCCAAACTGAACCACTACCTTGTCTTTTTTAACTTCTCTAACGGTTCCTTTTGCTTTTCCATTGTTCAGCGTAACTGAAACTCCAGGCCTGATCTGTTCCATTCTTCTTCTGAGTAGTTCGGCAACTGCCTTTTCATCAGGTACTGGTTTCAGCTTTTCCTTCTCAGATTTAAATCGTTCAATGTATTGCTCAATAACGGCCTTTTTATTTCGGGCCTGCTTAAACTCTCTGAAAAAGCGGTTTAAAACGTCCTCAGATCGTCTGAGTAATATCAGTTCCTTTTTCAAAAGTTGTTGCTCGGTCTTTATACTGATTTGTTCTAATTCTTGAGATAACTTTTCTGCTTTACGAAGAACTTCATCAGAGGCTTTCTCTTTTTTCAGTAACTCTGCTTTTAGTTTTTCAGTAACTGATTTTTCATGCTCTGCTTCATTTAAAAGCCGTTCCAGCATTAACACTTTTTTTTCAGCTTTACTTTTAGCTCTCTGAATAACAGGTGCCGGAAGACCGCTCCGTTGAGCAACCACAAAGGTGTATGAACCTCCGGGCTTACCGATAATTAACCGGTATAGCGGTAACAGATTTACGGAATCAAAGGCCATGCTTCCGTTTATCATTCCGTCAGCGTGAGCTGCCAATGTCTTCAGATTTATGAAGTGGGTAGTAACAATGCCGGTTGCTTTTTTCTTATTCAGCTCAATCAAAATGGATTCAGCTAAGGGACCTCCAAGCTGGGGATCGGTTCCTGTACCAAGTTCATCAATCAGAAAAAGTGTGTATTCATCCGCTTGTTCAAGAAAAACCTTCATATTCTTCAAACGAGCACTATAGGTGCTCAGTTCGTATTCAAGTGATTGGGTATCTCCCATATCACATAATACGGAATGGAACAGTCCGATTTCGCTATCGGGTGAAACCGGAATGAGCAATCCGCTCTGCAGCATTAATTGAAGCAGCCCAACCGCTTTCAGGCAAACGGATTTTCCACCGGCATTTGGCCCGCTGATAACCAATATCCGGTTTTGCCGGCCAAGGGTTAAGTCGAAGGGAATGGTTTCTTTCCCAGTTTGTTTATTCTGAAGATAAAGTAAAGGATGAAAACCTTTACTGATTTTAAACCCTGGCGTTTCTTTCAGAACCGGCAGGGAAGCATTCAGATTAATTGCAAACAATGCCCGCGAACGGAGGTCATCAAAAACAAGCAGCAGTTTATAGTAACATTCAATTAAATGATGGTATTTCCTGATTTTACCTGATAATTCAAAAAGGATCTTGTGAATTTCTGACTGCTCCTCATATTCACGCTCCAGCAGCAGGTTGTTGATTTCAATTGTCTCTTCCGGTTCAATAAAAACGGTCTTCCCGGTTGTACTGATATCGTGAATAGTACCTTTAACCAGCCGTTTAAAAACAGAATGAACAGCAATAACCCTGCGTCCGTGTCGCCAGCTTTCCCCGGTTTCAGCAAGCCAGTCATCTTTTTTAAGGCGTTGAATTACCCGTTGATAGAGTCGTTCTGACTGATACCGGTTCTGCTGCAGCTCTTTTCGGATTTTTTGAAGGTTATCCGAAGCAGAACTTAAAATATTTCCTGACTCATCAAATACCGTTTCAATCAGTCTTAAAATTCCCGGATTTAACTCGATTCCGGCAACCGGTGCAGTAAGGTAACTGTATTTAGTTTGCTGTTTATTACAGAACTCAATAACCTCAATCGCCATGGAGGTGACCCTTCTGATTTGAATGAACTGAGCTGCTGATAATGAACTATTAGCTACTTTCAGGAATTTCAGAACGGGTAGCAATTCGGGATACGGCTCAATAGGGAAATGCAATCCTGCCTCTAAAACAGATTTCATTTCATTCACCTGGTTCAGGATTGTATTAACAAATTCAAAGTCAGTTGAAGGCTTGTTATGCAATGCCCTAACTCTTGCCTCGTTTCCCAGGCAACAATCAGCCCAGCGTAATTTAATCTGATCAAATTCAGCTATCAGCATTGATGACTCCGGAAAAACAAGCATCTGGCAAATATAGCTTTCGGGTAGCGGCACACTAGTCAGCAAAGCCTGTATGCTGAATAGGCAGTAAACAGGCTCAAAATTTGATTAACAAAACGGGGATATAAATCATCTATCACCTATTTTTACAGGCAGAATGCACCGGATGGGTTTTACTGATGGGTTAAACTGGCCAATGATTTTTTTAATGTCGGTTATGATTTATTCCTGCCAGACTAAAGACGAAGATGTGATCAAGGCATCTCGAAAAGAAGAGTTGCCGGTTGAAACCGGTAAGGATGTTGAAATTGTTTATAGTGATTCATTTTTACTCAAAGCCATTCTTAAAGCTCCTCTGATGGAACGATATGCCGGGAACGACCCGCGGTTAGTTATGCCAAAAGGGGTTCATTTGCGATTCTTTAATAAAGATAAACAAGTTACCTCAAGTCTGACAGCCAATTGGGCGATAAGAAGAGAGAATGAAAAAATAATGGAAGCAAAGGATGATGTGGTTGTTGTTAATGAAAAACATGAAACCTTAAATACTGAACATCTGATATGGGATGAGCGTACTAAGAAAATCAGAACCGAGGCATTTGCAAAAATTACAACTGCAGATGAAATAATCTTCGGTGAAGGGTTGGAAGCAAATGAGGATTTTTCGTGGTACAGGATTCTTAAAGTAAAGGGAAGTATTAGTGTTAAAAAATAGAGCATGCTGAAAGTGCTGGAAATTTCCTGGCTTCTTGTCACTCTTTGCAGCGGAGTTTTTGCAGTAATTAAAATTCTGAGTGAAGGTTTACAGGGAGCTGTGTTCATTTTGATGCTAACCGGAATAGCACTGGGGTTTTATCTTTACAGGCGAAAACAACGAATCCGACAGGAACAAGTTAATTCAGAGAAACCCGAATGACAACCGGCAGCATTATTATTCTTACACTTTTATTTTCAGCTTTCTTTTCGGGAATAGAACTTGCTTTTCTAACGAGTAATAAGTTCCGGATTGAGATTGATAAAAAACAAGGTAAGCTTCAGGCAACAATTTTGAGTTACTTTCTCAAACGTCCGTCCTGGTTTATTGGTGCCGTTCTGATCGGGAATAACATTGCACTGGTTATTTATGGAATTTATATATCCAAAGAGCTTGATCCGATAGTAAGCCATTGGTTACCGGCTTCCTTTGATTTTGAAGGATACCGGTTGATTATTCAGACACTGATTTCAACAGCCATCATCTTATTATTCGGAGAGTTTTTACCAAAGATTTTATCAAGAATTAACCCCAACGAGACTTTAGCACTTTTATCCATTCCGTTTCTGGTTTTTTATGCGCTATTTTATCCGTTGGTTTTTGTCATTTTGAAATTTTCAAACTGGCTGCTCTCAAAGATTTTGGGTGTTCAGGTTTCTGAAACCAGACCGGAATTCGGACGGATTGACCTGGATGTTTATGTTAAGAATATTCAGCAGAATACAAGTGAAGAGGCACAACTCAATACCGAGCTGGAAATGTTCCAGGCAGCTTTAGATTTTAGTAAAGTAAAAATCCGGAACTGTATGGTTCCCCGTCATGAAATTGTTGCAGTTGAAATCAGTACTCCGATTGAAAGGATAAAAAAATTATTTATTGAAACCAGGCTTTCACGGATTCTTATTTACCGGGAATCCATTGATAACATTATCGGGTTTGTTCATTCGTTTGAAATGTTTCGCAATCCTCAGGATGTGTTATCAATTATGTTGCCGGTAACTATTTTCCCTGAATCAACCCCGGCACTCCAGGTTCTGAAGCATTTTACCAATGAGCACCGAAGTGTAGCAGTAGTTGTAGATGAACATGGACTCACAGCCGGAATGGTTACAGTTGAAGATGTGATCGAAGAAATTTTTGGTGAAATCCAAGACGAGTATGACCTGGACAGTCATACAGAAACCAGAATTTCCGATTCTGAATTTATTTTTTCCGGTTCGCTGGAAATTGATTACCTGAATGAAAAGTATGGCTTTAAAATACCAACCGGCAGTTATGAAACGCTGGCCGGATTTATCCTTTTCAATTATGAAAGCATTCCTGAACCCGGGCAGGTGATTGAAATTTCACCATTTAAAGTTAAAATTCAGACAGTTAAAAGTTCCAGGATTGAATCCGTCAGGTTTACTATAGTGGGAGGAGCGTAACTTTTTTACTTTCACCCATTATTGTATATTCGCCCCTCATTTTTAAAACATGGCAGTAATTGGAAAAATAAGAAATCAGGCCGCCCTTCTGATTGGAATTGTAGGATTCAGCCTTTTGGCTTTTATTTTAGGAGACTTGCTCACTTCAAACCGCTCCTTTTTAACCGGATCAGATACCACAGTCGGTATTATTGGTGGTAAGAAAATAAAAATTCAGGATTTTGAAGGAAAGGTTAATGAACTGGAGGTTCAGTATAAAATTAATAACAATAAGGATAATGTTGATCAGAATACCTTAGAGCAGTTGAGAAATCAGGCATGGGGTGATCTACTGAATGAACAACTCTTAGGTAAACAATATTCCAAAACTGGGCTCTTTGTAAGTCCTGAAGAAGTTTTTGATATGGTTCAGGGGAAAAATGTGCATCCCCAGATTAAGGAAGCTTTCAAAGATCCAAAGACGGGCGAATTCAATCCGGCCAATGTTGTTCAGTTCCTGAAAAATATGGATAATGACCAAACAGGCCGAACCCGTTGGCAATGGGTAAACTTTGAAAAAGCAATTACCAAAGAACGGCTTAGTCAGAAGTTTGATGCTCTGGTCAAAGGAGGACTTTATGTAACCACTCAGGAGGCAAAAAGGCAATATGAAAATACTCAGCGGCTGGCTTCAATCCGATTCATCAATATTCCTTATGCATCCATGCCGGATTCAACATTTCATCCTACTGACAGTGAACTCAGCAATTATATAAAGGAAAATGCTTCAAAATATCAACAGGATGCTACCCGTAAAATTGAATATGTGGTTTTTGAAGTTGTACCATCTGCTGAAGACAGAGCAGCAGCAGAAAGCTACATCTCAAATCTCATTGATGCCTTCCGCAATGCTGTTAATGATTCGGCATTTGTTGCTGAGCATTCAGATCTAAAACCTACAACTATTTTCAATATCAAAGGCACCTTAGCACCCCGTCTTGATTCGGTGATGTTTGATGCACCGTTAGGGACTGTTATCGGGCCTTATGAAGAAGGTGGATATTTTAAGGCAGCCAAACTTTCTGAAATCAGAAATGCACCGGATTCGGTTAAGGTAAGCCATATTCTGGTGTCATTTGCCGGAGCAGAACGCTCAACAGCAAGCCGAACCAAAGAAGAAGCAAAGGCAATAGCAGACAGCCTCTTTAAGCTCTGTGAAAAAGACAACACCATGTACCTTGATTTTGCAAAAAACCAGTCTGATGATAAAGCTTCAGCTGAAAAAGAAGGAGACCTCGGATGGATAACCATGAGCAGTCCGATGGATGAGCGCTTTAAGGCGGGTGCTTTTGACATTCCTCAGGGAGGTGTCAATGTGGTTGAATCCAATTTCGGATTTCATATAATTAAGGTGTTTGATGCTACCAAACCTGTTAAGCAGGTTCACATTGCCTATCTTGACAGGCAGAATGAAGCCTCGCAGAAGACATATAATGCTGTTTATTCAAGAGTGAATGAGTTTGCAGGGAAGAATAATACTGCTGAACAGTTTGATAAAGCCTGTACTGACCAGGGATTGGATAAGCGGGTTGTTGAAACATTAACTGAGAATGAAAAAAACATTCCGGGACTGGAAAATCCCAGGGAATTGGTTCGCTGGGCATTTCAGGCAAAAAAGAACGAAGTCTCTAAAGCATACGAATTTGATAACAAATTTGTTGTTGCAAAACTTGATGCTATCCGCACTAAAGGGACTTCCACGGTGGATGATGTCAGAACTTCGGTTACCGAATCCTACATTAAGGAATTAAAAGGAAAGCAGATAGTTGAGAACCTCAATAAATACATTGCTGAAGGTGCAAAGAACCTTGATGAGATTGGTGCCAAATCAGGCTATACGGCTCAGCCGGCAACCGGATTAAGTTTTGCCTCACCTTATATCGTCAATATTGGAATGGAACCAGACCTGGCCGGTGCTGTTTTTGCCAGTAAGCAGGGCGAACTTTCAAAGCCTGTAGTTGGTGAAAATGGTGTTTTTGTTTTTATAGTTGACCAGTTTACCGAGCCTAACGAAAAAACTGATTTTGCACAGGATAAGAAGTCACAAACTCAGAATCTGGGAGCCAGGGCTAATTACGAGGTCTTTAATGCACTAAAAGAAAAAGCCAAGGTCGAAGACAGACGGGGGAAATTCTATTGATAACTTAAGGATAAAAAATCAAAGTTCAGTTTATCATGAATTCATTCTGATACACTGGCTCCATGCTATCTTTGCAATAAAATTAAAATGATATCAGGAATCTATGTTATTATGCTTGTCGTTATGGTGGCAGGCATGGTTGTGCAAATGCGGTTAAAAAACAAGTTTGCAAAGTATGCCCAAACTCCAATCAGATCAGGGATGAGCGGAAGAGAAATTGCAGAAAAAATGCTTCATGATAATGGAATTGACGATGTTAAAATCATTTCCGTTCAGGGACAACTGACCGACCATTATAACCCGATGGAAAAAACGGTAAATCTGAGTTATGAAGTATTTAATGGCCGCAATGCTGCTGCAGCTGCAGTTGCAGCTCATGAATGCGGTCATGCTGTTCAGCATGCCCAGGCTTATTCTATGTTGCAGTTGCGTTCGTCACTGGTACCGGTTGTCTCTGTTGCATCCAAATGGATGATGTGGATTTTGCTGGCAGGTATCCTGCTGCTCCAGACATTTCCACAATTGTTACTGATCGGAATTATCATGTTTGCGGTAACAACTCTGTTCAGTTTCATTACACTTCCCGTTGAGTTTGATGCCAGCAGAAGAGCATTAGCCTGGATGATAAAAAGTGGAGTAGCAACGTCCCAGGAGCATAGCCAGGCAAAGGATGCTTTGAAATGGGCAGCTTTAACCTATGTGGTTGCTGCAATTGGATCACTGGCAACGCTGATGTATTACATTATGATTTACTCGAGCCGCAGAAACTGATTTAGCTGTTAAAATAAAAAAGAAAGCCTGCATATGAGCAGGCTTTCTTTTTTACCTGAAATTCTCTTATTTATTAATTTCTATAAATCTTTCGATATCATTTACCCGGCCAAAAACCAGAATTGAATCCGTATCAAGTAATATGGTTTCAGGTGAAGGAACCCCAAGGATGTGTTGCTCTTCAGTCTTTTCTCCTTCTTTTTCGATTGTAAAAATTCGCTTGATCGTTATCAGGTTCAGGTTGTACTTTGTTCTTAGACCAATGTCATTTAAGGTACGGTTTATCATCGTGCGGGGAGTTTTGATTTCTACAATCTCATAGTCATCAGGCAGCATAAGCGTGTTGAGAATGGTAGGATTGATTAACCGTTCTGCAATTGCTAGCCCGACATCATTCTGGGGCGACAGGATTTCTTTAACTCCAATTTTTTCGAGGATCATCCGCTGATGTTTACCATTTGCTCGGGCAATGATTCTAGGAACTTTCATTTCCAGAAGCAGAACTACGGAAAGAAGCAGAGATTCAAAATTTTCTCCAATCGCAACAACAACTGCATCCATTTCATGGATATTCTGAGCGTATAATGCTTTGGCATCTGTTGCATCCAGGCAAACAGCAACAGATACATCATCTTTTAGATCGTCAACATACTCCGGGTTATTGTCAATGGCAATTACTTCGGCACCTCGTTTGGCAAGAGTCTGGGCAATTGCAGTTCCAAACTGTCCCAATCCAATAACGGCAAATTTATTTTCAGCCATAGTTGATTGTTGTTATTTTGAATGTAAAGCCTGTTTTAAATCTTCAGTCAGATCTTTAATATCTTCAATTCCTACACTTAATCTGAGCAATGAATCAGTTACCCCCGATTTTTCGCGTTCAGCTTTAGGAATGGCTGCATGCGTCATTGTTGCCGGATGCCCGATCAGCGACTCAACTCCTCCAAGTGATTCAGCTAATGAAAATACTTTGGTGTGTGAGGCTACCCGGAAAGCATCTTCCAGTTTGTTACCTTTTAGGGTAAATGAAATCATTCCTCCAAAATCACGCATCTGTTTTTTGGCAATCAGATGGTTTTTATGATCTTCAAAACCGGGCCAGTAAACTTTATCTACCTCTGGTTGTGACCGTAAGAAATGAGCAATTTCTTTTCCATTGAAGCAGTGGCGTTCCATTCTGACTGGAAGGGTCTTAATTCCACGTAATACCAGAAACGAGTCCATGGGTCCGGGTGTTGCTCCGCATGAATTATGAATAAAAGAAAGCCGCTGGTGCAAATCTTCTTTATTTGTACATACTGCACCCATCACTACATCACTATGTCCACCCAGATATTTTGTAACGGAGTGCATGACCAGGTCAGCATCGAGATCCAGCGGATTCTGCAGATAAGGCGAGGCAAACGTATTGTCAACAGTAAGGATCAGTTTATGTTCTCGTGCAATAGTTGCACAAGCATGGATATCAATGATGTTCATCATTGGATTGGTTGGGGTTTCAACCCAGATCATCCTGGTTTTGTGAGAAATGCGGTGACGGATATCGTCAGCCTGGCTCATATCCACAAAATGAAATTTAATACCCATTCGCGCAAAGACCTGCATAAACATTCTGTAGGCTCCGCCATATAAATCGTGGGTGGCAATGACTTCATCACCCGGATTCAGGAGTTTGATAATAGCATCACTGGCACCCATGCCGCTGCTGAAGCACAATCCGAATTTTGCATTCTCAAGTGAGGCAATGCATTGTTCGAGCGCATGACGGGTCGGATTTTTTCCTCTGGCATAGGCATATCCCTTATTTTTTCCCGGAGCTTCCTGAACATAAGTTGAAGTCTGGTAAATGGGTGTCATTATTGCTCCAGTTACCGGATCCGGTTCCTGGCCTGCATGAATGGCCCGTGTGGCAAATTCCATAATCTATTCTAAACTGATTGGTGCGAAGTTATGCAAATGAATCATGTCAGTAGTGAGTTAGCTTATGCAAGCTGGGTTTAGTGCTTTCTGCCGGTTGTAAAACTGACAAGGTTTTTAAGTGACTGAAGATAGATTCCCTCAGGCAAACCATTCAACTGGCTGAGGGCCTGGTCTCTGAACTCAATCATTTTTGATATGGCATATTCAATTCCTCCGGAGTTGTGAACGAACTGAATTACCTCAGCCACTTTGCGGTTATCATCACCATGATTTTTTATCAGATTGATGATATGCCGTTTATCATTTTTTGATGCTTTACTCAGTGAATGAATCAACGGTAAAGTCATTTTACTGTCTTTAATATCAATACCCGAAGGTTTGCCGGTATCAAGATTTTTTTCATAGTCAAACAAGTCATCCTTAATCTGAAAGGCCTGCCCGGTAAGCTCGCCAAACCGAAACATCTGAGCAGTGGTATCTTGATCAGCTCCGGCACTGCAGGCACCAACTGCACAGCAGGATGCAATCAGCGAAGCCGTCTTCTGGCGGATTACTTCATAATAAACTGATTCATCAATGTCAAGTCTTCTGGCTTTTTCAAGTTGTAATAACTCACCTTCACTCATCATTCGAACAGCCTGGGAAACAATTTCAAGAATGGAGAATTCTTTTTTTTCAATGGCAATCAGTAAGCCCCTTGAA
Organism: Bacteroidia bacterium; assembly: GCA_020847635.1. Classification (GTDB taxonomy): domain Bacteria; phylum Bacteroidota; class Bacteroidia; order AKYH767-A; family OLB10; genus CAADHD01. The sequence continues at coordinate 36,038 of JADLBQ010000075.1, read as the reverse complement.
AGGAGGTAGTCGCCTACTAAAACTGCAATTTTATTTTTCCATAAGGCATTAATGGAGAAAAAGCCTCTTCGCTGCAAACTGTCATCTACAACATCATCATGAACCAGAGTAGCCGTATGAAGTAACTCAATCAGCGAAGCTCCAATATAGGTTGAGTCTGTAATTTGATTGCAAGCACCGGCAGTTAAAAAAACAAACATGGGCCTCATTTGTTTTCCCTTCCTTTTTACGATGTAATACATAATGCGGTCAAGCATGGGCACCTTGCTCCGCATGGCATCGCGAAATCGAATTTCAAATTCAGCCATTTCGCTGGCTATCGGCTGCTTGATGTCCTTAAGATTCAAGATTGAGGCTTTAATGCTGCTTACGGCAGCAGCCTGCAAATAAACGGTAAAGTCAGGTTATTACCGGAAATAAATTTTACCTGTTCAGTGAAAAGTGCGTTGAATTATCATAAATAAACCAAACAATGGATTCGCCTTCTGATCTCTCAACTTTTGAAAAAATAAAATCGCAGACTGAAGAAAAGCCATTCATCTGAACGCGAATATTCTGGTAAAAAAGCGGTTGATCAGCCGGTTGCAGGCTTCTGATTTTACGATAAATCTTTTTCATAGATGGCAGAATCAGCATAATTGGCATACCCATGAGTGCTTCAGTAGCAAACAACGTGTTGTCACTTTCAATCACAAAACCGTATGTATCAAGTGAAATGTACTGGCATTTTGCTGTTAAAGTCCGAGAGCGGCTATCAGTATTCATCCAGGCTGGTTTGAATGCGTTTTACTATGGGTTGTTGGAAAAGTTTCAACACCTGCAAGAGAATGGTTTGGCTGAATCCGGTTTTATATTTAAAAATAAATGATTTTTGCGTCCTTTAATTCTCAGGTAATCTGAATGCCGACTCAATCCGGCAGATTCAGTGATTGCAACCAGGTTGACTTTTCGGAGAGATGGCAGAGTGGTTGAATGCGGCAGACTCGAAATCTGTTTTCCGGTTTACCGGAACGGGGGTTCGAATCCCTCTCTCTCCGCAGGATTAGAAATCGTTTTTTTAATCAGACGTTAAAGTTTCTAAACAAGTCAGAGCACAGGTATCACAGAAAGATCTGTCTTTTAATATGCTGCTGTTGAACAATTCTTCAAAACTCATCAGCTTGTCATCATCTTAATAAATCTGAGCAACTCCTTGTCTAAAGGAGAGCGTGCTTTACAAGCACTTTCAAGGGGTGTAATTGCCAATTGATTATTTATCATACCAACCATTTTGCCGGACTCACCACTGATCAATAGTTCAACCGCAGCAACTCCAAGCCGGGTTGCCATTATCCGGTCAAAGCAGGTCGGACTTCCACCACGTTGAATATGTCCAAGGATTGTTACCCGGGTATCAAGTTCAGGAAGTTTTTTACGTACTTCATCTGCTGTTTTTAAGGCGCCTCCTGCTTCATCGCCTTCTGCAACAATCACTATGGTTGATTTACCTTGTTTCTGCCGTTGCTCAAGCAGCTTAATCAATGCCGGAATATCGGTTTTTGTTTCCGGCAATAAAATTTCATCAGCTCCGCTGGCAATACCTGTCCATAAAGCTATGTAACCGGTATCCCGCCCCATGACTTCAACAAAAAAAAGCCGGTCATGTGATGCAGCTGTATCCTTTATTTTATCAATGGCTTCAAGGGTTGTATTAATGGCAGTGTCAAACCCTAAAGTATAATCTGTTCCACACAAATCATTATCAATTGTTCCGGGAATGCCAATAAACGGAAAATCGTATTTCTGGCTAAACTCGCTACATCCTTTAAACGTTCCTTCACCGCCAATAGCTACCAGTCCGTCAATGTGATGTCGTTTCAGATTTTCATATGCTTTTCGCATTCCGACATGGGTCATAAACTCTTTACTGCGTGCTGTTTTAATAATGGTTCCTCCCCGGTGAATTATATTGCTTACATCATTCGGGAACAGTTTGATCATAGTTCCTTTAATCATTCCGTCAAAGCCATGCAGGATGCCTGTTACTTCTTTCTTATGAGAAGCAGCACACCTGACAACTGCCCTGATACAGGCATTCATACCGGGAGCATCACCTCCTGAAGTAAAAACTCCTATTTTTTTTATCATATTCTGATTCCAATTCAGACAAAAGTACACTGACCTGAGAAACTTCGGCTGGCGGGTAATCTGGATAGTGTAGTATTTTAATTCAGTGTGATTCAAGGACAGAAACTCAATCAACTGAAATAAGCTTCATCAGCACTTACAATGAAAAACAATTTCCAACAGGACCAGACCCGATGAAGCTGCCGTTTCTATAAATATGGTCAACTTCCGGCTCTGCTGCTGAACTGCCTGTACCTAGATAGGAAGCTTAAGTGTTTATAAGTTCAGTAATAAATTTTTTACATACAATATTGTAAATTTGAAGTTTAAATATATTTGCCCAAATTCAAAAAAACTCAGATTATGAAAAAAATGATTACACAGATTGCAGTTCTTTTAATACTGCCCTTTTTTGCCTCAGCACAATTGATTTATGATAATGGTCCACTGGTTAATGGCCCGGGACAAGGTTTGGGCGGAGCCGATGCCTCGTACATTGAAACTGCCACCGGTTTATCTACCTTTGGATTTGGCCATGCTACATCTACTGGATATCGCATTGCTGATGATTTTGAGATACCTGCGGGTCAAACCTGGCATATCGATTCACTAATCTTTTTTGCTTATCAAACCGGTTCAACAACAACGTCAACAATAACCGATTTGAGTTGGGCAATTTGGGATGCTTCGCCTGCAACAGGTGGAAATATCATTGCAGGAGATCAGACCGCAAATGATCTTGATGGTTCGTACTGGTCAAATATATATCGTACACAAGAAGCAGATTTGCAGAATATCCAGCGGCCGGTAATGGCTAATCGGGTAGCAACAGTGGGGCAGCTTACATTAGGTTCTGGTACTTACTGGCTTGACTGGCAAACAGGTGGTTCTTTATCTTCCGGACCCTGGGCTCCGCCCATTACTATTAATGGTGTTGCTGCTACAGGTAATGGATTGCAATTTGACGGAACAACTTGGACAGATGTCCTCGATGGAGCAACTTCAGATCCTCAGGGTTTCCCATTTTTAATTTACGGAACTGTTACTACGGGAGTAAATGAAAATCAACTGGCATCAGGAATTTCAATCAGTCCAAATCCGGCTTCTGATTTGATGTCAATTAAGGTCAGCGGAGCTGAATCGGACATCACTATTGAAGTAACCAATACCTTAGGCCAGGTTGTTTATTCAGCACTTGAAAGCGGTGCAATTTTTAATCACCAGGTTGATGTATCAGGCTGGACAAGCGGAGTTTATTTAGTAACGCTTTCTTCAGCCGGTAAGAAAATAAATCAAAAGGTAGTTATCCGGTAAGTAAGAGTTAATTAACAGGGAAAAACGCTTTCTTTTAAGAAAGCGTTTTTTTTATGCCTTCTTCGGATGATTCAATTTGCTGTGCTTGTAACTGAATCCAAAATAAATAATTAATCCAGCAGCCAGCCAGATTAAAAAACCAATCCAACTTTTCCATTCAATTTGTGCCATCATATAAAAGCAAAATATCATTCCCAAAGCAGGAATCACAGAATAATTTTTTAAAAAAGCTCTGACTGAAATTCCTGCAAAGAGAAAAATGAACAGCCACATAGGAATTAAATGCCTGAACTGATCCCAATTTTCGAATTTCAGTAATCCGGAAGTCCATTCTTTTGCATAGATAATTGATAAGGTTGCAGAAACAATAAATAATAAGGGAAGAATGTATTTTCCATTCAAATAAGGAGTTTTGAATTTCCCTTGTTGGGAAGAGGTGTCATTCTGAAGACGGAGTATTCCGCCACAAACCAGAACAAAGGCGAAGAGTGTTCCCATACTGCATAAATCAAGAACCGTTTCACTGGGGATAAAAAGAATGGGTAATCCGCAAATAACCCCGGTCATGAAAGTGGCAAATGAAGGAGTCTTATACTTGGGATGAATAGAAGCAAATTTTTTTGGAAGTAGCCCATCCCGGCTCATGCTCATCCAGATTCGGGGCTGGCCGATCTGGAAAACCAGAATAACACCCGTAATAGCAATAACAGCTCCGATAGCAATGATTCCTGAAAAGAAATGCATATTCAGTTTACCAAAAACAAAAGCAAGCGGATCGCCTACCCTCAGATAGCTATAGCTTACCAGCCCGGTCAGTACCAGTGCAATCAGAATGTAGAGAATGGTACAAATCACAATGGCGTTGAGGATACCCCTGGGCAGATCCCGTTCCGGATTTTTACATTCTTCAGCAGTGGTACTGATTGCATCAAAACCAATGTAAGCAAAAAATACAGCTGATACGCCTTTTAAAACACCACCAATTCCGTTTGGCAGGAAAGGTGACCAGTTAGTAGTGTCAATATAAAAGGCACCGACAACAATTACTGCAAAAATGACAATGAGTTTTAAAATGACCATTGTATTAGCAGCCCGTTTACTTTCTTTTATGCCACGAAATACCAGGTAAGTAATAACAATATTGATAAATAGCGCAGGCCAGTCGGCAATGAGCCTCAGACCCAGCAGCGATGGAGCCTGCTCCCAGGCTAAAAAGCCGGTTTGCAGGTGAACTGGAAGATCCTGAAGGGTACTGCCTTGCTGCATTGCTAAGGCTGCTTCATTATAATAGGTTTGCGCAGAAACATAATCTATTTCAGCCCAAGCAGGAATAATAATCCCTTGAATTCCCAAGGGCTCAATTTTTAATGATGCCAGTAATCCGGTGAAATAGTCTGACCATGAAACACACACAGTTGCATTGCCAACCGCGTATTCCATAATTAAGGCCCATCCGATAATCCAGGCCAGAATTTCTCCAAAGGCAACATAGGAGTAAGTATATGCACTGCCGGAAACCGGAATTCGGGAAGCAAACTCGGCATAAGCAAAAGCTGCAAAGCTGCAGGCTGTAGCTGTAAAAATAAAAAGCAAAATAACGCCCGGTCCGCCATCGGCACTGGCAGAACCAATTGTACTGAAAATTCCTGCTCCAACAATAGCTGCAATTCCGAATGCAGTCAGATCCCAGACATTCAGATTCCGTGCAAGCTGTGGCCTTTCAATATCATCATGAGGAAGGTCAACCTGTTCTAAAATATCTGGAATGGATTTTTTACGAAAGAGTGATTTCAACATAGTGCAATGCAGGCGGTAAATGTAACAAGTTGATCAGTTGTATTGCAATCTGTAGAAGTTGAATAATGGGTAACTTATTCCGGACAACTGCCGCCAATCTCCTTTCAATCGTAACCCATGTGCCGTTAAGATTAGGTTCTTCCTGGATTTTTAAGTTGTATGAACGGGAAAGATTCTTTTTTTTAAGAAGAATCAGGCTGGTAGCTCCAAAAATTTTTAGTGAGTTCTCATCCGGTTCAAAGCCTGACCCGGTCAGAAAACTTTTGATAATGATTCAATGCTAAACCGGTCTGGTTGTTGAGAAAATCCTGAGAATACTCACCCGTTTTTATGTTGAAGAACCTTAAAATCAGGACTGAGCATTTCATAAAGTTCGAATGATTCCGGCTGTCCACAAGCACCACCTAATTCAGGTACGGTTTTTACTATCAGAGGTATAGTTTAAGGATGAAACTGAAGAACTGCAAATCCGGAGCCTGGTAAATATCAATACAACAGAACTTCATCGGAAATCTCTTTTCTTTGAAGCGTGAAGCTATTTCAGATTCTGATTTTTTTATGTTGTTCAGCTATCTTCAATGCATGGTCACAATCTCTTCAAACGACTTCTTTTGTTTTTGATGACTCTGGATTTGATGAAATCATGGTAGCCGGCTATTCAGCAAATGGAATTTTTGTTCTTCAGAGTAATCTGCCAATTGACAGCGACCGGGACCGGGTAGGATTCAGGAGTCGTAAATACAGAATTTCATTTTTTGATGATAAGCTCAATAGGCGCTGGTATGAAAATGTAGAAGCAGGTGTTCAGGGTGCTTCTGTTCAAGCTGTCTTTTTTTCAATGAACAAAATGACCGCGGTTTGTACTGCTCAGCAGAAAGTAAATACCGGTAACCAGGTCAGCATCTATGTGCAGCATTATTTTGATGATAATAGAAAGTCAGAATCCAGATTAACCGGCAATGTGAACCTCACCGGTTCACCTGAAAAACTGAGGGTTTTAGTTTCAGAAAATAAACAATTGACAGCCATTCTGATTCCTGAATTTATAAATGATGAGTTGCTCAGGATTCATTATTTGCTGCTTGATTCTACTTTTAATCAGATGAATTCAAAAGTTCTTGATCTGAGTTGCCGGAAAAAGAATTTTCAGCTTGAAGATTACATTCTGTCCAATTCGGGCGATGTGGCCTTGCTGACTATTCAACAGGTGCGTGAAGGCAAGAAGCGGTTGGATGAATACAAGGTTTATTTAAGTCAACCTGGTGAAGCAGTACTTTTTGAAAAAGTGGTTTCACGTGAACAGATTGAAACGGCAGGAGCAGGAATTGTTTTTGACAATCAGCATAACAGGCTTGTCTGTGCTGGATTTATGGCTGATCCTTCACTGGCATCAAGAACTTCCATTTTTATTCATTCAATTCCGGTTAGCAATCCCGGGCAAAGTGAACAACGACTGGTGCCGATTGATAACCGCTATAAGTTTAAACTGGTAACCATCAGCGATAAACAGGGAGATGGCTTGTTTACTTATCCTATTCGGAAAATGATTCTCAGAGATGACGGAGGTATTGTATTAATTGCCGAAGCTTTCTATGTTTATGAATATTCATATTACGATTACTTCACTCAATCCTATATGAGACGGATTGAATATCAGTTTAATAATATCGTTAGTATTTCAATTGATCCTGATGATCAGATTCACTGGCTTCACATCATCCGCAAGACCCAGGAATCAACCGATGATGGCGGGATATTCTCTTCATTTCTTCAATTTAGTACCAGCAATGAACTGGTTATGATTTATAATGCATTCAACAAACGAAGAAACGAAGTGCAGTATTCAGTCATGGATCCGGCAGGCAGGTTTGAAGAATCAAAAACAATTCCGCTTCAGCTTCCGGTATTACTGATGCCACGATTTGGCAGGCAGGTTTCTGTTAATGAAGCAGTCATTCCTTGCATTACAGGAAAAAAGCAATCGTTAGCCCGGGTGATTTTCTGAGATCACCGAATTTTCTTCTTGTCCCTAACGAAAAATAGATTAGGTTTGGAAAGATTTTTATGAACATACTTCTACTTGGATCTGGCGGACGCGAACATGCATTTGCATGGAAACTTGCTCAAAGCAAACACTGTTCAAAACTCATCATTGCTCCCGGAAACGGGGGAACAGCGCAATTTGGGGCTAATGTGAATATCAAGACGACAGATTTTGACGAAATAAAAAGAATTGTAATCAAGAATCAAATCGGGATGGTGGTTGCCGGCCCGGAAGACCCCCTGGTTAACGGAATTACAGATTTCTTTCTGAATGACCCTCAAATCAATAAAATTCCGGTAATCGGCCCTTCAAAACAAGGAGCCGCGCTCGAAGGAAGTAAAGATTTTGCAAAGCAGTTTATGGTGAAATATGGAGTTCCAACTGCGGCCTATGCAACATTTACCAGGCAAACATTGTCTGAAGGGATCGAATTCCTTCGATTTCTAAAACCACCTTATGTTTTAAAAGCAGATGGATTGGCAGCCGGGAAAGGTGTTCTGATATTGGATTCTTTTGATGAAGCTCAAAAAGAACTGGAGCAAATGCTGTCAGGAAAATTTGGGTCTGCTTCACAACAAGTAGTGATTGAAGAATTTTTACCTGGAATCGAGCTTTCGGTTTTTGCGTTAACCGATGGTGAGAATTATAAAATTCTGCCTGCTGCCAAAGATTATAAAAGAATCGGGGATGGCGATACAGGTTTAAATACCGGTGGTATGGGAGCAGTAAGCCCCGTCCCGTTTGCTGATAACTTGTTTCTCAAAAAGGTGGAGGAACGCATTATCAGCCCTACCGTTAAAGGATTAAAAGAAGAAAAAATCCTCTACAAAGGATTCCTCTTTTTCGGATTGATGAATGTAAATGGTGATCCCTATGTTATTGAATACAATTGCCGCATGGGCGATCCTGAAACTGAAGCAGTCCTCCCCCGGATTAAATCTGATTTAGTTGAATTATTTCAGGCAGTTGCTGGAGGAACATTAAATGAATGTAAGCTAGTTATTGACAACCGGTTTGCCGTAACGGTTATTCTCGCATCGAAAGGATACCCGGGCAGCTATTCAACCGGATTTGAAATATCCGGAATAGACCAAGCAACGGATTGTCTGGTATTCCAGGCGGGCACCCGCTCCAGTAATAATCAATGTATTACTTCGGGCGGAAGAGTTCTAGCAGTTACAGCCTTTGGAAATGAGCTTGAACAGGCAATCAGGTTAGCCTATAAGGGAGTTGAACCTATCAGCTTTGAAGGGAAATATTTTCGGAGTGACATCGGCAAAGACCTGTTGAAATTTACAATAAGACAGGCATAATCATTTATCTTTGTTGAATCAAGAAAAAAGATTATGAGTGATATTAAAACAGGAAGCCGGGCTTCCTATTACATTGATCTGGAAGATCAGTTTGGAGCACATAACTACCATCCAATACCGGTTGTACTCTCAAGAGGTGACGGAGTTTTTTTATGGGATGTTGACGGCAAACGATATTTTGATTTTTTGTCTGCTTATTCTTCAGTTAACCAAGGGCATTGTCATACTAAAATTATTGCTGCCCTGGTTGAGCAGTCAGCCAAACTTACACTTACCAGCCGGGCGTTTTATAATGATAAGCTGGGAATCTATGAGGAGTTTATGACAAAGTTGTTTGGTTATGATAAGTTATTACCAATGAACACTGGAGTAGAAGGGGTTGAGACTGCCCTGAAGCTGGCTCGCAGATGGGCTTACGATAAAAAGGGAGTGCCTGACGGGAAAGCAAAAATCATTGTTTGTAACGGTAATTTTCATGGCAGAACCATCAATGTAATTTCATTTAGTGCCGATCCTGAATCAAACAACCGGTTCGGGCCTTATACACCCGGTTATGAAATTATTCCTTACAACGATACAGTTGCCCTTCAAAAGGCTGTTCAGGATAAAAACACGGCAGCATTTCTGGTTGAGCCTATTCAGGGTGAAGCAGGAGTTGTTATTCCGGATGAGGGTTATATCAGAACCTGCTTTTCAATCTGTAAAGAGAATAATGTTTTATTCATTGCTGATGAAATTCAAACCGGACTGGGAAGAACCGGAGCTATGCTGGCATGCCAGCACGAAAATGTAAGACCAGATATTGTGATCCTGGGGAAAGCCTTATCGGGAGGTACAATTCCGGTATCTGCGGTACTGGCAGATGATGAAATTATGCTTACTATCAAGCCCGGAGAACATGGCTCAACTTATGGAGGAAACCCCTTAGCCTGTTCGGTTGCAATGGCAGCAATGCAGGTATTGATTAATGAGAAGCTGGCAGAGAATGCAGAACACCTGGGAATAATTCTGGGCAGCTTCCTGCAGAAAATGAAAGCTGAATTTCCCTTCATTACTACTGTGAGGGGTAAAGGCTTGTTCCATGCCATTGTTATTCATCCTGCTGATAAATGTAGTGCCTGGGATGTATGTATGCAGCTTATGAAAAACGGATTACTTGCAAAACCAACACATTCCGATATTATCCGTCTTGCTCCCCCTTTGATTATCACTGAGGATCAGCTAAGTGAGTGTATGGCTATAATTGAAAAGTCGCTCTCAGAAGTTCACCGGTGAGATTTCTTATGGCTAATGGCTGGAGGTTAATTCCAGACTGAGATAAATAGTTTTTAACACTTGACAAGTTGGGTAGCCCCTATTGATAAAAAATCCTATAAGTTTGAAACGGGATTAAAATGCTATGATTCTACAGCAAAATCAGTTTGAGATAAAACTTGACCAGTTTGAAGGACCGTTTGATTTGCTCTTGTTTTTCATTGAACGGGATGAACTAGATATTATGAATATCCCGATCTCCAGGATCACCAATGACTTTTTAAATTTTATTCATGAGGCCGAGTCAATGAATATTGAACTGGCAGGTGAATTTATCCTGGTGGCATCAACACTCATGCGGATTAAAGCAAAAATGTTATTGCCACGGGTTGAGAAAGATGAACAGGGTAATGAGATTGATCCCAGGGCGGATTTGGTCAGCAAGCTTCTTGAATACAAGCAATTTAAAGAAGCGACAGAACAGTTTCGCCAGCTGGAAACCGACCGTGAAAAAATGGTCGGGCGGGGGAATATTGCCAGGGAACTAACTAAAATTACACTCTTTGCCGATGGGTCAAATTACAATGCCGAATTAAAAAACCTCACCTTATTCAGGCTAATGACAACTTTTGAAAAGGTGATGGAACGATTTAAGCATCAGGAAGATCTAAAGCACACAATTGTTGAGTATCCATTTACACTTGAAGAAGAACAAACACGGGTTGCTGATCTGGTAAAATTAAAAGGGAAGGTTTCTTTCGATGATATGTTTGAGCATTGTAGAACCAGAATTCATGCTGTTTATGTTTTTCTTTCAATCCTGGACCTGATTCAAGCCAGGCTGGTTGTACTGCTGATGAGTGAAGGGTTTAATAACTTCTATCTTTGCTATCCTGAAACAGGCATGCTGCATGCTGAAGGAAATCAGGAACCCTCTTGACCAGATCAAACCGCTGAAAATTGCAATTCCGGTTGCAATTGGACTGCTGGTTTCTTTTTGGCTGTTTTTCTCTGAATTTGACATGACTGCTTACCAGGCCATTAACTGGACTGCCCAAACAACTTTCTGGATATGCCTTGCAATTATCTGTATGGTTACCCGTGATGTTGCTTACATGTACCGGATTAGGGTATTAACCAATTATAAACTAACCTGGAGAAGAAGCTTCCCTGTAATTATGTTATGGGAGTTTGCCTCTGCCATAACACCAACCATGATTGGAGGTACAGCCGTTGCTTTTTTTATTCTTAATAAGGAAAGAATCACAATGGGAAGAAGCATTGCAGTTGTTCTCACAACTTCCTTTCTGGATGAATTATTTTTCATTATGCTGGTTCCTATTATTTTTATGCTGGCCGGAACCGATAACCTTTTCAGTACCTTCAATCCCGAACGATTTGAACAGGTTACCTTCTTTGGTAAAGGGTTATTGTATTCTTTCTGGACAGGTTATTCTATTTTGCTTATCTATACATTGGTTGTTTCGTATGCTATTTTTATTAATCCCCGTGCAGTAAAATGGATATTGCTGAAGATTTTTTCAGCTCCTTATTTAAGAAGATGGCGCGACCGGGCACATCATACCGGAAATGATTTGATTACCTCATCACGGGAAATGCGGAATCAGCCGTTTGTTTTCTGGATGAAATCCTTTGGGGCTACTTTCTTTTCATGGACTGCCCGGTACATGGTCATTAATTGCATCATCATGGCCTTTATGACACAGGGTCTTCTTGAAAATGCAATTATTTATGCCCGTCAGCTGATTATGTGGATTATCATGCTGGTTACTCCCACTCCCGGTGCCAGCGGAGTTGCCGAAATCCTCTTCAAAGAATTACTGAGTGAATTTATCCCTGCAAGAATTTCTTCTACACTTGCATTGTTATGGAGAGGGATCAGCTACTATCCTTACCTGTTTATAGGTGCTATTATTCTGCCAAGATGGATTAAGAGATGGATGAACCAGAAATCAGAAAATCTTCAGCCCCTTTAGCTTACTGAGTTTTACCGGTTTTAATAAATCATAAGTTATTTTAAAATAAATTAGAATGCAGGGCAGTGCTTTCAGTGAATAAGGAACGACCCATGAGTTTCTGATTTCCCTTGGAAATAAATCGGTAGGAGAGAGAATGGTGAGGATCAATGTCAGAGCAATCAGTACCTTCTCAGCCAGTATGGGTTTCGGTTTTTGAAAAAACCAGATTGCAGCCCCGCTTGCAGCAATGATGTAGGTTGGTGATTCAGCTTTGTGATTGAAAATAACCAGCCAGATCAGGAGAGAAGCAAAATACCAGGTACGGACTTCAAAGGTTGCTTTATACCTAGAGAGCCAGAGTGAAATCATTAATAAAGCAAGGCCTGCTGCTAAAATGAATATCTTTACATGATGTAATCCAAACCATGAGCCAAGGATACCAAAGAGGGAGATTCCTTCCGATAGACTATGATCATTCTTCAGCATTTCTACCCAGCCTTCCAGTTGCATCTGCAGGCCATCAAACGAAGTAAATACTAATGGAAGTAAAAAAATCAGGACTGCCCAGATAGCTGCCCAGACTATGAATTGCATTCGCTTTTTATAAAATAAAAACATGACTGCCATCAGCAGCCCGAAAAGTTTTATATATACGCTTAGTAGAATCAGCAGTGCTGCAATTACATTCTGTTGTTTTTCGAACGAGATAAAGGCCCCGATCAGTAAAGCTGCCACAAGTCCGTTGCTTTGAGAATTCTGCATGTTGGTCATCAATTCAATAAGTACAAACAGCAAAATGAAAATCTTTTTGTTCTCGCTGATACCAGGTAAGAGCCAGACAGCCAGAAACAGGGAAAGGGCATTAAGCAGATTCCAGGTAATCAGGCCTGCATGATCATTCAAAAGACTGAAAGGAGCAAACATTACAGCAAATGACGGGCTGTATTTATATAAGTCATAATAAGCTTCAGGATGTTCCGAATACATATTAACATGATTCCTGAGATACTGAAAAGAAGATTTGAAAATCAGGTAATTGTTATACCTGCTGATTGGATCTTCAGGCTTTGATTTTAAAAACTGCCCTACCGAAGCTGCTACAGCAAATACAATATAAAGCAGCAATACCAACCAAACCTGTTTGTTTTTTTGTTGCATAAATTTCAAGGGCATCAAAGTAAAAAATAAAACCCCGGAGTACCATAATGCATCCGGGGCTGATGGTTGGTTTTTATGGAGCTTACTTCATAAAAGGATAGCGAAAATCAGTCGGTGGAACAAAAACTTCTTTGATTGTTCTGGGGCTTACCCACCTTAACAGATTAATCATGCTGCCGGCTTTATCATTAGTCCCAGATGCACGGGAACCTCCAAAGGGTTGCTGACCAACTACTGCTCCGGTACATTTATCATTGATGTAAAAATTTCCGGCTGAATGTGTAAGTCTTTTTGTTGCAGCCTGAATAGCATACCTGTCCTGAGCAATGATTGAACCGGTTAGTGCATAAACTCCGGTATTATCAACCGTATCAAGAATCTGATCAAACTTTTTATCATCATAAACATAGACAGTCAGAACAGGTCCAAAGATTTCTTCGCACATGGTTACCGAATATGGATCTGAGGACAGCAAAACTGTCGGGTCTATAAAATAGCCTTTTGATTTATCATAGTTGCCTCCGGTTACCACTTCAATATCCTTGCTTTTCTTAGCTGCATCCAGGTAGGATGTTATTTTAGTAAAAGCTTTTTCATCAATCACAGCATTGAAAAAGTTTGAAAAATCTTCTGTTCCTCCGATTCTAAAAGATTCGATATTCTCAACCATTTTTTTACATACTTTATTCCAGATGCTTTTTGGAATATATGCTCTTGAAGCTGCACTGCACTTCTGACCCTGATATTCAAAAGCTGCCCGCGTAAGAGCCGTAACAAGTACATCAATATCAGCACTGGAATGGGCAACAATAAAATCTTTACCTCCTGTTTCTCCAACAATCCGGGGGTATGATTTATATTTTCTGATATTCTTGCCAATGTCATTCCAGATTCCCTGGAATACTCCGGTACTTCCTGTAAAATGAATACCTGCAAAATCAGCGTGAGTAAAGATTGTATCACCGGTAACCTGGCCAGGAACATAAATCAGATTAATCACTCCATCGGGCAATCCGGCTTTGATAAATACTTCCATCAGTACCTGTGCTGAATAAATCTGAGCAAAGGCTGGTTTCCAGACAACCGTATTTCCCATCATAGCAACAGAAGTTGGCAGATTGCCTGAAATAGCAGTAAAGTTAAAAGGGGTAAGTGCAAAGACAAATCCTTCCAGCGGGCGGTGTTCTACCCGATTCCAGACTCCTTTTGAGGAATGGGGTTGCTGGCTGTAAATTTCTGTAGCATACTGAACATTAAACCTGAGAAAGTCAATCATTTCACAGGCAGCATCAATTTCGGCCTGATAAACATTTTTACTTTGAGCCAGCATAGTAGCTGCATTGATTTTATTTCGGTAGGGCCCGGCTAATAATTCGGCTGCTTTCAGGAAGATTGAAAGCCGGTGTTCCCAGTTCATATTTTCCCAATCCTTTTTGGCTTTTAATGCAGCATGAATTGCATCTGAAACATGTGCTGCACCTCCGATACTGTAATAACCCAGGGTATGCCTGTGGTCATGTGGTGGTGCCATCCGCCCTTTTTTATCTGTTGAAACAGTTTTACCCCCGATGTACATCGGAGTGTCTGTTTCAATGGAGCGCAGTTCGGCTATTGTTTTTTTTAGTGCATCCCTTTCAGGGCTGCCGGGTGCATAATCCTTAATGGGTTCATTCACCGCTTCCGGTACGTTGTAAAATCCTGTTGACATGTGTGCAAAGATAATCTGCACAGTTAAAATTCAGTTTAATCAGATGTTTTACAGATACCATTTACTTTGCTGGTGGTGAAAATTTTACTTCTTAGTGATACACATGATTTCCTTGATAGCAGAATTCTGCATCACGCCCAAGGGTGTAATGAAATCTGGCATTGTGGAGATTTTGGATCCGAATCAATTGCTGACCAACTTGAATCAGTAGCTTCTTTGAGAGGCGTGTACGGCAATGTAGATGGCCAGCAAATCAGGCAGCGTTTTCCGCTTATTAACCAGTTTGAAATTGAAGGACTGAAGGTGCTGATGATTCATATTGGAGGCTATCCCGGAAGATATGCTGCAGGAGTGAAGAAAAAATTAATGGAGTTTAAACCTCAATTATTTATCTCCGGCCACTCTCATTTTGTTAAAATTGTAAGGGACAGGGAACTGAATAACCTCCTTCATATCAACCCGGGAGCTGCCGGAACCGAAGGGTTCCACACAGTCAGAACGGTAGTCACTTTTGAAATAATAAAAAGCAAAATCGAAGACCTGCAGGTAATTGAATTAGGTTTGAGAAGCAGCAAATTGAAAACTTAATGCCAAGTGGTTACCTGATCCGGTCAGCTGAACGGATTAATGCCTGGTCTTTTTTAATTCCCGAAATGGCAAGCCTTATCAGGATAAACTGAACAAACGGAATAAAAGTAGAGTACAGATAAACAGGGCTCTTATCTCCTGATTCACTACCCATGGAATCAGAAAATATATAATCTGTAATGATGACACCTAAAGTGCTCAGGATTGCCAGATAGCTGATATTAATCTGTAAGTTCCGGTTTTCGAAAAGAAAAACAGCTATCAGGCAAATTAAACCTGTTAACAAGACCTCAAACATTAAGGTGTAATTGTAATCAATATCACCTGATGGTAATTCTTTAACTCCGTAAACAGTCAGTTTATAAATGATTTCGGTTCCCATGTTGTCAAATATTTTGACACTGAATGGGAAGAAAAAATAAGCAATTGATAATAAGCCGGCAATCAATAAAAAGAGTGATTGTTTTCGTTGAATCATAATAATGGCTGATTAATGAGCCAAATTTAAGCCTTGAAGTAATATAATCCTAACATTTTCATGCCAATCTCTCACAATGATTAAATTAGAAATCTGTGAGGTCGGCTGGTTTTTAGCTTTTTTAGTTGCATGCTTCAGACCAGGTCAGAAGGGAACCGGTCTGAAAGGAGTTATTTTTTTTTGAATTCATGTTGCAATTCAATGAATCGTTTTATTATTGCAGCCTATTCACCAAAGGCCGGCAGTTGGTTTTCACCTGGCTGGTCATGAATCCGGGTATTTGTTTCTTTAACTTCAGATCACCATTTAATTTACTGAGATATTTTATTCCTGTCTCATCGCAAGATAACTTTATAAACAACTAAAACATATTAATGCATGTATGATATTGCATCACTCAGCGACAAGCTGCTTGCAGAACTGAAAGAAATTGCAAAACAAGCCGGTATAGATGGTTATGAAGGCCTCCGGAAGCAGGAGCTAATTAACAAAATTGCTGAATTCTATTCTGCTGAAAAGAAGGAGGAAAAATCAGAAAAGGAAGAGAAAATTTCTGTCCGGCCCAGGCGCAAGCATATCAATCCGAAAGAAAAGGCCGGATTTATGGAAGCAAAACCAGTTCCGGAGCTGAGACCGGTTTCTGAGCTTAAGGAAGAATCTGCCAGAGCCGTAAATGAAGAAGCCGGAGTTACTAGTTCGTCTGTAGAATCTTCTGAAAGGGAAACAACTGATACCAATACAGATGATCATGAATACAGAAAGCCCAGTCACCCATCACAGGCTCAACAATCACATTCGTATTCAAATCAGCATTTTCAAAGACAGGCTCAGGAACGAAAAATCTTTGAGCCACAATTTGATTTTGAGAATATCATTCTGAGTGAAGGAGTTCTGGAAATTTCAAATGAAGGATATGGATACCTTCGTTCGTCCGATTATCATTACCTGTCCTCTCCTGATGATATTTATGTTTCACAATCCCAGATCAAATTGTTTGGCCTCAAAACAGGTGATACCGTTCGCGGGGTAGTCAGGCCACCTAAAGAAGGCGAAAAATATTTTCCTTTAGTAAAAGTTGATCTACTGAATGGGCATGATCCTACAGAGGTTCGTGACCGGGTTCCCTTTGATTATCTGACTCCGCTTTTCCCGAATGAAAAGCTGAATCTGTCAGGTAAAAACTCAACCATCAGTGCACGCATCATTGATATGTTTACTCCCATTGGCAAAGGTCAGAGGGGGTTAATTGTAGCTCAGCCAAAAACCGGGAAAACAATCCTGCTTAAGGATATTGCCAATACAATTGCTGCTAATCATCCTGAAGTTTATCTGATCATCCTGCTCATAGATGAAAGACCAGAAGAAGTAACAGATATGCAACGCAGTGTAAGAGCAGAAGTAGTTGCCTCAACCTTTGATGAGCCGGCAGATAAACATGTTAAAATTTCAAGTATTGTTCTTGAAAAGGCAAAACGGTTGGTTGAGTGCGGGCATGATGTTGTCATTCTGCTTGACTCAATAACCAGACTTGCCAGGGCATATAACACTGTTGCCCCGGCATCCGGCAAAATCCTCTCTGGCGGGGTTGATGCCAATGCACTTCAGCGGCCCAAACGCTTTTTCGGGGCAGCCAGAAAAATTGAAAAAGGTGGTTCCCTTACCATTATTGCTACAGCATTAATTGATACCGGCTCACGAATGGATGAAGTTATCTTTGAAGAATTTAAAGGAACCGGTAATATGGAATTACAACTGGACCGTAAACTGGCTAACAAACGAATATTTCCAGCTATTGACCTGGTTGCATCAAGTACAAGACGGGAAGACCTGTTGCTTGACAGAGATGTGCTCCAAAAAATGTGGATACTCAGAAATCACCTAGGAGATATGAATCCGCTGGAAGCAATGGAATTTCTTCTTGAAAGAATGAGAGGAACAAAGTCAAATGAGGAGTTTTTGATTTCAATGAACAGTTAAGACCGGCCATTGGCAGAATCTAAACCGGATCGTTTTTCTCAGTTGTTTGTTTAATCATACGCCATCCGTAATACAGAAGGTACAGATAACACAGCAGGGGAACCACAAAAGAAAAGTGAACCCCTTTTAAATCAGCAATATACCCCTGAATCGGAGGAATCAGTGCCCCGCCAAGGATTGCCATAACCAATAGGGAAGAACCCTGAGAAGTATATTTTCTAAGCCCCTGAATGGAGAGTGAGAAAATATTGGACCACATGATGGAATTAAATAGTCCAACTCCAATAACCGCAAACATGGAGGTTATACCGGTTGTAAATAATGCAATAACCAGCATAATTACAGAAATGAAGGCAAAGACAAGTACAGATTTTGCTGCTCCTGTTTTTCCAGCAAAGAATGCAGCGATACAAAATACTAGCGGAAGAAGATAAAATTTTAGTCCTGTTATATTAAAATCACGCAGGTAGAAAATCAGGGAAATAAAAAGAAAGGTAATTACTGGGATAGTAACAACCATCAGGTTCCGGAAGCGTGATGAATAATTTCCCAGCGTAAACGAACCGGTAAATCTTCCAATCATTAATCCGCCCCAGTACAGGGAAATATAAACCGGGGCTTCCTCATGTCTGAGGCCAGCAATTTCGGGCAGGCCAAGAAAGGCTGTCATAATACTCCCGATACTGACTTCAGCACCTACATACATAAAAATGGCTATGATTCCGAGGACCAGCTGAGGGTAGTTGAATATTCCAAACCCTTTTTCAAGGGTCTCTTTATTCTCGAAACGCGGAAGTGGAGCTTTGAAAATGATAAATGAAATGAGAATAAACAACAAGGCAAAGATCAGATACGGATACCGTACAGAACTTGCATCCGGATGATTCCCAAACAGCTCATAAATCAAATAACCGCCAAGAAGGGGTGCAATGAAAGTTCCGAAAGAGTTAAATGCCTGAGCCAGGTTTAGCCGGCTTGAGGCAGTCTGAACAGGCCCCAGGATAGCAACATAAGGATTTGCAGTAATTTGTAATAAGGTAAATCCCAGTGCCAGAATAAAAAGTGCTGCCAGGAAAAAGAAAAAGCTTTGAAGCTGTGCAGCCGGATAAAATAAAACACATCCAGTTGCTGCAATCAGTAATCCGGCAATGATACCTTTTTTGTAACCAACTTTGTTAATCGGATCGCCATACGATATTGAAATAAAGAAATAAACAACTGAACCAATAAAGTAAGCACCAAAGAAAGCAAATTGAACAAGCATTGCCTGCCAGTGCCTTAGATTAAACACACTTTTTAAATAGGGTATAAGGATGTCATTTAATGACGTGATAAAACCCCACATAAAAAAAAGCAGAATTAATGTTGCAAGTGAAGAATTATATTTGTTTTTCATAGTGGCTGGCGGCTAGTTTAGAATGAAGAAGGTTGCCTTTAAAAGATGAATTGTTCGATTAGGGTATTCCGGTTTCCTTTCTGATCTGTCACAATAATTTCAACAGATCGTTTTACACTCGGGGTACCTTCCGGAACCGGGTAGGTCAGCTTCCCGCTTTTTGCATCAAACCGGGCCGGTACCCATTTACCATCAATCAACATTTGATACTGGTTGATGCCTGATAAGTTGTCAGTGAGAATATAGGTTAACTTCTGTTTCATCCATAATGTATCAAAAGATACCCCTTCTGATTGAATAACTGGAGCAACGGTGTCAATATCAATATAAAAATTTCCAAAAGAACGTGACATTGCAGACAGCCACCCGCTGTTTAAGCTTCCGTTAAGGGAACCAACCAGACCAGTGGAGTCACATTTTACAATAACTGCTTTCTGAGTGAGCCTTTCGTCAAGAGCTGATATTTTTATTGAAAGGTTGAATGGAGTATGAACCGGGATGGACTCATCGCCTGCTGAAACGAATTTAGAATATTTTGAGATTAAGCTGTCTTTTGTCATAAAAGTAAAGTCATGGATATTGTAAGTTACCGGTGTACCGCTGAAGTCAATTCTGGCGAATTCGTCAGCAGCCACTGGATTTTTGTTAAAGGCAATAAAACAGTTTTCTTTTAGTTTCAATTCTTCAACGGGAAGGTCTGTTTTTTTCAGCCAGACTTTTTTTTCAGATACATTTTCGGACTCATCTTTTACCCGGATATTGAATTCGTGAGAAAGACGATCATTTAACCGGATGAATCCTTTTTTTGATGAGGGATAGAGTGCTGAGAGACGATTACCTGGAAGCAGGTATAAAAGAATATAAATTTTATTCTCGGTAATCAGTTTTTCGTAATCAATGACCGCATTCACATACCGGGTTTCAGAAAAACCAAACTTTTTAACGGTATAACGGTAAAGGGTATCTGATCCAGACAATAACAGAATTTCTTTAATTCCAAGCTTAGAAGATGATGAATCCATCTGATCAATCACATTTACGGCTATGCCAGCCATTCCACAGATAGAAACAGTATCACTGAAAACAGAATCATATCGGGCAGAACCGGTTTCAATGATTGTCTGATTTACCGGGTAGTAGGATTCATTAAAAGGTAGAAAATCCGAAACCATTATTTGTTGGATCACCGGAGGAATGGAATCATTAACAGAAAACCCCAGGTCCATCGGGTTCAACGGATACTCGGTTTTCGAATCCCGGATTTCAAAATGCAAATGAGGTCCAGAACTTCCACCGGTATTTCCCGAATATCCTATGAGTTCACCTTGTTTAATTTCCAGTCTGTCGGGTTCAAAAAAAAGCTCTGATTCAAAACTTTGCCTACGGATCATTTCTGCTTCAGCAATCTTTTCGAGAGTATCATTGAAGTGATGCAGATGAGCATAAACGGTTGTATAACCACCAGGGTGCTGGATATACAACACATTCCCAAATCCAGAAGCACTCACCTTAAGACGGCTAATAAATCCATCAGCAGCTGCCGAAACCGGAAGCCCTTCTGATTCATTGGTCTTAATATCTATCCCTGAATGGAAATGGTTAGTTCTGATTTCGGCAAACGTACCTGCCAGGATTGGTTCAACGGGTAAAGGATTTATAAATAAGTTTTGAGATACTCCCAATGAGGCTGAAAGTAGAAAAAGGCCTGTTAAATAAACTTTAATCAGCTGCATTCAGTGCAAAGATGGACTTTGGATACTATCCTATCAGGAGAGTGAATAATTTTTAACCACATTTGACAAATTAAATTTTAAATTGATTAGTTTTGCTCTGAAATAAGGAGATTATGGTAAACAAGCAGGTTTCAATGGCAGCAGAGTTGAATGCCAGAACAAAAAAACTGATGAGCCTCTACAAATTTCTGGCCGATGAGAACCTGAAATTACAATCTGTAAATGACAAACTTGTAAAACAAAATAACGAATTAAAACAAAATCTGAAAAAGCAGGAAGAAATTAATAAAGCATTAAGATTGGGACAGGCCTTGGGAACAGATACGGTTGCCGATCAGAACACCCGTGATCTGAAGATGAAACTTAATCATTTTATTAACGAGATTGATAAATGCCTGACCATGATGCATCAGTAAATGAAAGTCAACAATGAATAACCAGGTTTCTATAAAGGTACAGATTGGCAAGAGAGAATACAAAACACTTGTATCAAAAGAAGAAGAGAAATTTGTGAAGGAAGCTGCCCGTAAATTGAATGAGCGGCTGCAGGAATATGAAGCAAGATATGAGAATACCGATATGCGTGATTTACTTGCCATGACGGCTCTTTATTTTGCAACAGAAGCTTCCAAAGGAAATAATTCGGACAAGTTTAGCGACACTGACCTGGCAAAACTGGACGAAGCAAATTCATTGCTGGGCAAGTTTATTTCTTCATTGTAAACGTTCTTTAATTAGTAAATGGATTTTCTCATCGGCTGGGGTTGATCTGGCAGATGAAATAAGAAAACCCGCGTAGATTCTGATCATGTTTTAAACTCAACACAAATCAAAAAAGGAGACAAGCTCAAGGATGTGGATTTCAGGCTGCATATCTCCGTGCCTGGCACGGATGGATTGAATGAAAGTTCAACAGCAGAAGAAAGAAATTTCCGGCATCTCCGCCCTTCTTATCTGGGGTTTAATTACAGCAGAATTGATCGCGGGTTTTTTTATATCTGTCGGTTAATCCGGAAATTCCGGTACTTAATATTTGCCTGGTGCAATTGCCAACTTTCTATCCAACAATGATCTTTGAATTCATCTATTGGTATTAATTTAAATTCTCAACATATTTGAAATGAACGAACAACTTATATTACTCATAGCTGTAGGAGCATCCTCACTGATTCTCGGAATTGCAATTACCTGGGTACTGACCCGAAAGTCAAATAAAGCCAGAGAACAGGCAGCCGCTGAGAGGGCAAACGCTATTATAAAGGAAGCCGAAGCAAAAGCAGAAGTATTGCTGAAAGACAAGGAAATGAAGGCAAAGGACCGCTTTTATAAACTGAAACAAGAACATGAACAGTCCGTCAGGGAAAAGGAGAAGCAAATCAGTGTTGCTGAGAACCGTATCAAACAAAAGGAGCAGAATCTCTCGCAAAAGATGGAGCAAATGCAGCGCAAACAGAATGAAGCTGAACAACTGCAGTTGAATTACAAAAACCATTTACAAGTTCTTGAGAAAAGAAAAGAAGAGTTAGACCGTCAGCATGAAAAACAGGTGGAAGCGCTTGAAAAAATTTCCGGACTGTCAAAGGAAGATGCCAAGAAACAACTGGTTGAAGCACTGATGGAAGAAGCCAAGACCAATGCCCAGGCTGCTGTCAAGGAAATGGTTGAAGAAGCAAAACTCACTGCAAATAAGGAGGCCAGAAAAATTGTCATTCAAACAATTCAGCGGGTAGCTACAGAGCAGGCAATTGAAAATTCTGTTACTGTATTCAATATTGAAAATGATGATGTGAAAGGCCGGATAATTGGTCGGGAAGGAAGAAATATCAGAGCTTTGGAATCAGCAACCGGAATCGAAATTATTGTGGACGATACCCCCGAAGCAATTATCCTTTCAGGATTTGATCCTGTCCGGAGGGAGTTGGCTCGGCTGGCATTGCATCAGCTGGTTAGCGATGGGCGGATTCATCCGGCCCGTATTGAAGAAGTGGTTAATAAAGTGCGCAGGCAACTGGAAGATGAAATTATTGAAACCGGGAAACGAACCTGTATTGATCTGGGAATTCACGGACTTGCACCGGAACTCATCCGGATGGTGGGCAGAATGAAATACCGCAGTTCTTACGGTCAGAATCTTTTGCAACACTCCCGTGAAGTGGCTAACTTATGCGCAATTATGTCGGCTGAGTTGGGTCTGAATACAAAATTGGCTAAACGAGCCGGTCTGTTGCATGATATTGGTAAAGTTCCTGATGATCAGCCGGAATTACCACATGCTCTTTTAGGCATGAAACTGGCCGAAAAACATAAGGAAAATCCAGAAGTGTGTAATGCTATTGGTGCGCATCATGACGAAGTTGAAATGACCAGCCTGATATCTCCGATTGTTCAGGTTTGTGATGCAATTTCAGGTGCCCGGCCCGGAGCCAGACGTGAAGTTGTAGAACAGTATATTAAGCGGTTAAAAGACCTTGAATCACTGGCTATAAGCTATAAAGGTGTAGAAAAGGCATTTGCTATCCAGGCCGGAAGAGAATTGCGTGTGATTGTTGAAAGTGAAAAAGTTGATGATAAGCAGGCAGAAACCATGTCATTTGATATTGCCCAGCGGATTCAGAACGAAATGACCTATCCCGGTCAGGTTCGCGTAACAGTAATCCGCGAGACGCGTGCAGTTAATATTGCTAAATAGGGAGCAGTAGCCATGAAGATTCTGACGGTTGTTGGTGCACGCCCTCAGTTTATTAAAGCTGCGGTGGTAAGCAGGCAGTTTGCTTCTTTCGCGGATGTCAGCGAAGTGATTGTTCATACCGGGCAGCATTTTGACAGCAACATGTCGGAGATATTTTTTAGTCAGCTTGGAATTCCCGAACCGCGCTATAATTTAAACATCAGTGATCTGAATCATGGTGCAATGACCGGCCGAATGCTTGAAAAAACTGAGGAAGTTATTCTTGCTGAAGCACCAGATACCGTTCTGGTTTACGGGGATACCAATTCTACGTTGGCTGCAGCCCTGGCAGCCGGTAAGCAAAATATCAGGCTGGCTCATGTCGAAGCCGGACTCCGGAGTTTTAACATGCGAATGCCCGAGGAAATAAACCGGATTCTGACCGATAGGATTTCAGATTTGCTTTTTTGCCCCACTCAGAAAGCTATGGATAACCTTCAGATGGAAGGATTCAATCATTTCAGTTCGCGGGTTTACCTAACGGGGGATGTGATGTATGATGCAGTGTTGCATTTTGGCCCATCCCTGGACATTCCCCCTTTTGTTGTAAACAGTAAGTTGAAAAGTGAGGAATATGTTTTATGTACGGTACACCGCCAGGAAAATACATCCGATGAGCATATCAGAAGTATTGTTTCAGCATTAAATCAGATTCATCAGGAGTTACCGGTCATAATGCCGGTCCATCCCCGAACCCGCCAGGCAATGCAACAAAGCGGAGCCGTACCTGAATTTTTCCTTCTTGAGCCGCTTGGATATCTTCAGATGATGGCTTTGCTTAAATTTAGCAGACTGGTAATGACTGACAGCGGAGGATTACAAAAGGAAGCCTATTTTATGAAAAGACCCTGCCTCACCCTGAGGGATGAAACGGAGTGGACTGAGCTGGTTGACTCAGGCTGCAATTTTTTAGCCGGACATGGCACGCAAAAGATTATCACGGTTTTTGAAAAAATTAAAAAGGAGACATTCCGGTTTGATCAATCATTTTATGGAGACGGAAAGGCAGGTGAGAAAATTGCAGCATTGTTAACTCAGAAATAAATTACCCGGAATAATATTGAGACAATAAAAAAACCGCCTTCAATTGAAGACGGTTTTTTTGAAAACAGATGAAGTTATTTCACCATAAAATTACGTGTTACCACTGCATTACCTGATTTGATCTGAGCAAAATAAGCTCCTGCAGCCAGGTTATCCTTATTAATTGCAATCTTGTTAACTCCGGCATTTAACTGGCCTAAATTAATTTCTTTAACAGTTTGTCCAACAAGGCTGGTAATCGTCATTGTAACCGGCTGTGCTTTTTCTAATGTAATGTCAATGAATGAAACATCAGAAACCGGATTAGGATATACATTGCTCACATTGGCTGAAGTTAATGAGTGCTCATTAATTCCGGTAACCAATACGATTGTAGTAGGGTTACCGGGTGTGGAAAATTGAGTATCATCAACCGTTAAACCACTTAAATATGCATATTCAATGGGATTTACACTAATAGTAGCATCGGCAATCGTCTGGTAAGCAATATGAAGCTGATACTGCCCGGAAGATGCTGAAACAAATTGAGCCAGATTATGATAAAAAAACTCACCGGAACCAGAAGTTAAATTCAAAGCACCTGTCCAGTTTCCAGTTGTCCTGTCCCAGGCATTTACATGAATATCAGGATAATAATTGTTATCCGGATCAAGAGTAGGATCGGTTTCAGTCCAAACAATAAATACTTTGTCTCCATTCCAGTCGGTAGCGATCTGGATACCGGGCGACTGGCGCCAGCCTCCTGCATTGTCAGTTCCATAATCACCTCCATACTGAGCCGGTAGTCCTAACTGCTGTGCTTTCCAGGTTGTACCACCGTCTGTAGTGTATAAGTCATAAACTCCCCATGAGCCTTGTACTTGTGACCAAACACTATTGGCATCTGTTAATCCTGCAGTTGTGGCAATGTGCAGGTTTCCGGCACCATCCACTGCAATATCACATTCTATATGACTTGTAATCGGGCTTGCACCGCCAAAATCAGCTCCTATATTATTCAGGTCTAAAAAACCCAGAGCAGTCCAGGTAGCACCGCCATCGGTTGTTTTCCAGATATAAGCAGTTGCAACAGCTGGATCAGCAGTAAGGTATCCATCCATTGTAACAATATAACCAGTCACACCATCCGGACCAAAGGCAACATCGCAATCACCACCATACATATCGCTTGAGGGATAGGCATATTTTACAGTGTCGAGGGTGTATGTATTGGTAGAATTATTCCATGTACCGTGAAATACTGTGATTGTCCCGGTTAAGGTATTAGCTGGTATATCTAAATCCTGAGCGGCTTCCCAGAATTCTCCACCGGTACGGTTTACAAATGACTGACTTGTTCCGCTAGCCCCGTAATAGTGAAACGGAGTTAACATAGATGAAACAGCAGGAGCTGAATTATCAAGCTTCCAGGCTCCTTCAGCATGGCCTCCCCATGCATCATTCGTACCGGCCAATCCCGCACCCGTTGCATAAACAAAGGCATTATCCGGATTGGTATTGCCGGCTGGGTTATAAATTACACCTTGCGGGTAGCGGCCAGAAGCTAAACCGGTTTCTGAGTACACAGGCCCCTGATCTGCTGACCAGGTGGCTCCGCCATCTTTTGAAACGTCAGCAACATAATCATTACCGGTAGCAATTCCTGATCCACCTCCGCGATGAACAAATGTAAGGGTGTTAATCTGAGGATCATACCATAAGGGTTCTTTTGGACTGAAAGCATTGGAATACGAATTAGCTGAATGGCCAAGTGGAATGGAAGTCCAGGCAACTGTTGCCGGTGAATTTCTTAATACATGAGCAGTTGCTTTAGGTATCGTATTGCCGGCAACTGGAAGTTCAGTCAGGAACTGATGATTCAGGTTTGGATTATTCAGAAATTTCTTTTGCTTTTGCACTTGAGCATTGGCAGAGAAGGCTACTAAAAAGGCAGCTCCAAGTAAAATTCTTTTCATGTTTGTTGGTTTTAAGAGGTTTAAAATGAATTTAACTAATATTCGGACGTAAAAATAAAATTTATAATTGAATTTGCAACGAATAGCAATCAAACTTTTAGCTTTCGGTCTGTTTTAAGTTAGCTACTTTTGCATGCCTTTTAATTTATGATAAGAGAAATACAGTTTCGAGAAGCTTTGCGTGAAGCTATGTCCGAGGAAATGCGTAGGGATGAATCGGTCTTTCTGATGGGTGAAGAGGTGGCTGAATATAACGGTGCCTATAAGGTAAGTCAGGGAATGTTGGCTGATTTTGGTCCCAAACGGGTGATCGATACTCCAATCACCGAACTTGGTTTTGCGGGTATTGGTGTCGGTGCTGCAATGAATAACCTGAGACCCATTATCGAGTTTATGACCTTTAACTTTTCATTGGTGGCAATTGATCAGGTTGTTAATGCTGCAGCCAAAATGCACCAGATGAGCGGGGGTCATTTCTCAGTTCCAATTGTTTTCAGAGGCCCTACCGGATCTGCCGGGATGCTGGCAGCTCAGCATAGCAATCCCTTTGATAGCTGGTATGCGAACTGCCCGGGACTGAAAGTGATTGTCCCGTCTAATCCGGTTGATGCGAAAGGATTACTGAAGTCAGCAATCCGCGACAACGACCCTGTTATTTTTATGGAATCTGAACAAATGTACGGTGATAAAGCACATGTGCCTGAAGGTGAATTTCTGATGCCAATTGGTGTTGCTGATATAAGGAAAACAGGAAAGGATGTAACCATCGTTTCGTTTGGTAAAATGATGAAAGTTGCACTAAAAGCTGCAGAATTGCTTCAGCAGGAATCCAATATTGATGCAGAGGTTATAGATTTACGTAGTATTCGCCCATTGGATTATCCTACAGTCTTGAACTCGGTTAAGAAAACAAACCGCCTTGTCATCGTAGAAGAAGCATGGCCACTGGGCAGTATTGCAACTGAAATTGCCTTTACAATTCAGTCAAATGCCTTTGACTATTTAGATGCTCCGGTTCAGAGGATAACAGCGGCAGATACACCTCTTGCCTATGCACCGACCTTAATTGAAGAATATTTACCCAATCCACGGAAGGTAATAGATGCAGTTAAAAAGGTTATGTATCTGAACTGACTTAGAAAAATTCCTGTTTGCAAAAACTTCCGGATCAGAAAACTGCCCGGGTGCATTCAATAAAGCCTGGTTTGTCCTTATTGTTCATTAAATCTATGTGATTTCTTAAGAACAGGCTTTTAAATCCTTTTTACAATTTTTACAGGATAGAAATGTTAGCGGGTATAATCGGACATGAAAATCGCTTTTTTGAAGCACATCATAATCATTCATCACTTTGTTTGCCGGAATCCATTCAGCCAGTTGAAAAGATCGTTACCCCGGTTTGCTTTCAACCTGGATAGTCAGCTTTGTAACGGGAATGTTTTTTCTAAAGCTATTTAATTTCTGAATTTAAATGCAGATATTAGCACACTTGGCAAATGGATAAAAACGAACCTGTAACCTGATCCTGTGAGACGCAAACATCCTAAAGCATTACCCTACCTGTTCCTGTCCGAAATGTGGGAACGTTTTGGTTTTTATATGATGCTTGGTATCTTCTTTCTTTATATGACGGATACCCAAAGCGGTGGTATGTCCTTAGACAGAAAGGAGGCAGCCGATATCTATGGAACATTTATAGCCCTGGTGTATCTCACTCCGTTTATGGGCGGTTTGATTGCTGATCGAATGCTGGGTTACCGCATGTCCATAACCCTTGGCGGAATATTAATGGGAGTAGGCTATTGTGGTTTGGCATTGCCGGGGATGACTGCATTTTATTCTTCATTGTTACTTATCATCGTTGGAAATGGTTTCTTTAAGCCGAATATTTCAACCCTGTTAGGAAATGTTTACAACAAGCCCGAATATAAATCACAGAAGGACTCGGGGTACAATATTTTTTATATGGGGATTAACATCGGTGCCTTTATTTGTAATTTTTTTGCTGCTTATCTGAGGAATAATTACAGCTGGGGTGCGGCCTTCATTGCAGCGGGTATCGGTATGTTTATTGGTGTGATTGTACTTTGGGCCGGTAATAAGCATTACGGTCATGCAGATGTGAGAAAACCGGTTAAGCCGGAAGATATGCCGGTTGCAAAAATTTTGGGTCTGACGCTAGTGCCGGCACTCATTACCGGCTACATCGGATGGATAATCCCGGAAAATATTTTCGGCAGTGACTCGACTGATGCCTTTATCTTCGGAGCTCTTCCGGTGGTTGTTTTCTATTTGTCTCTTTTACTTCGTTCGGATGCGGAAGACCGCAAGCCACTGGCTGCCCTGCTTTCCGTATTTGCAGTAGCAATTGTTTTCTGGGCAGTCTTTAAACAGAATGGTACAGCTCTTACCACTTGGGCTGAAAGCTATACCGACCGTCAAATTCCTCAATCGGTAGTTCCGTTGGCCACTGGTCTTGGCATGACTCAACTGGTTACTTATCAGAAAGACTCAGTTCCGCTGGCCGATGAGCAGTTTCGTTTTGCAAGAGATGCAACAGATAAGGTTATCAAGACATGGGATTATCCTTTGTATTTTAAAAATCTCAGCAAAGAAGAATTGCCGGCAGAAGGCAGTTCACTGGTTCTTTTTTCTACCGAATTGGCCCAGTCAATAAACCCGTTCTGGGTAATTGTGTTGACTCCTTTAATAGTTGCCCTCTGGAGTTTTCTGAGAAGGAGAAACAAAGAACCATCTACTGCCTGGAAAATTTTCTATGGTTTTCTGATTACCGCCCTTTCAACGCTTGTAATGGTTACGGCCTCTTATGCCTGCCATAATGGATTGGAGAAAAGTTCAATAGTTTGGCTTATCGGTAGTTACGGGGTCATTACGGTCGGTGAATTGTGTCTCAGCCCAATGGCACTTTCACTGGTTTCAAAGCTCAGCCCTCCACGGCTTACGGCCCTGTTGATGGGAGGATGGTTTTTGTCAACTTCAATCGGGAATAAATTAAGCGGAGTCCTGGCAAGCCTTTGGGATAGCTATGAACATAAAGCCAATTTTTTTCTTGTTAACTTTTTTCTCGTTCTCATTACAACACTCATCATACTGATGATGCTCCGGTGGCTTAACCGGATTATTAAAGAGCACGGAGGATAGGATCAGTCTACGCTTAGCTGGTTTAATTTGTATTCACCCTGAGATTTGGAGTGTTTACCCAAATTATTATGATCCGTGTTTCAACTCAAAGTATATTTTACTAAAAATTATACGAATGAAACATATTTTTACACTTTCTGCATTATTATTTCTTTCATCGGCTGTATTTGGACAAATTACGATTACTTCTGCTGATATGCCTTCTGCAGGAGATTCCGGACGGTTTACAAAGGCAGTTGTGAATCCACTGATCAATTATAGTGCAACCGGTCCTAATCATTCGTGGAATTTCTCTAACCTCCGGAATAGTAACCAGGATTTAAAAGAATATTTCAGCATTGCTTCAACCGGCCTGGTCTATTCGCTATTCTATGCCAATCTGCCCTTTAATCCCAACCGGGCTAATGTTGCTGAAGCCGGGCAGGAATTACCGGCAAATCCGCTGCTGACAATAACTGATCCACTCAATTTTTATTACAGTTCTTCTGCAGCCTTTAAGCAGGTTGGCCTGGGTTTCAGAATTGCTAATATCCCGACTCCGGTCACATTCAGTCAGCATGATGTTATTTATCAATTCCCTGTAAATTATAATAACAGGGATACTTCTTATTCTGCTTGGAACATCGGACTGCCGGGACTGGGGTACTATGGCTTTACTCAAACCCGGATTAATTATGTAGATGGATGGGGAACTCTTATAACTCCGCATGCAACTTATAATGTCCTCAGAGTTAAAACCGAGCTTTATGCTAAAGATACAATCAGTGTTGACACACTGAATCTCCATTTTTCATTAAACAGACCCAAGACAACTCACTATAAATGGCTCACAAATAATGAAATTGTTCCTGTTCTTCAGATTACAACGACAGAAGTGTTAGGTTTGGAAATTGTAACTGAAATTATTTACCGGGATGATTATAACACAGTTCAGCCGGGTAGTCTGGATCCTGTTTATTGTGCAGGAAGTCAGCTAACCCTTCCTTACACGGCTACCGGCAGTTATAACGGTGCTGCCTTTCTTCAGCCGGCTAATGTGTTTACAGCTCAGCTAAGTGATTCTTCAGGTGATTTCAGTAACCCGGTCATAATTGGCTCAATAACTTCAAGAGTTTCGGGAAATATCAATGTAACCATTCCTGCCAGTACGCCTCCCGGTAACGCATACCGTATCCGTATTGTATCATCCAGTCCTGCTTTAACCGGCAGTGATAATGGCTCAGATATCCGGATTGAATCGTTGGCTCAGGCAGTTATTCTTGCTAACGGGAATACAAGTTTTTGTAATGGAGATTCAGTGGTTTTACAGGCTGGGATTGTGAATCCTTTTTACAGTTATCAATGGCAGCTTAATGGAAATAATCTGACGGGTGCAACAGATAGTGTCCTGAATGTTCAGGTTGCCGGAAATTATTCTTTAAATGTCAGCAATAGTTGTGGCGTAGTTACTTCCAATATGGTCCAGGTGACTGTTCATTCGTTGCCGGTTGTTACTGTTACAGCATCCGGTCCGCTGTCTTTCTGCCAGGGAGATTCAGTGATTCTATCGGCAAATGTTGATTCGGCTTATATGTATCAATGGCAGGTGAATGGTTTAAATCTTACCGGGGAAATAAACCCTGAAATATTGGTTTATACCGAAGGCGATTATACTTTGATGGTATCAAACACATGTGGAACCACTTCCTCAGCGGTCATACCCATTATTGTACATCCGTTACCGGCAGTGCCTCAGATTTCATTGTCTGGTGATAGTCTTCTTGCTACAGGCAGCGGAACTTTTCAGTGGTATTTCAATGGAATACCACTGCCAGGAGCAATCGGCAATTACTATATTCCCCAGCAAAATGGTAACTATACAGTAGGGGTTACGAATCAGAACGGATGCCAGGCAATTTCGAATGGATTCCCAATGAATACAGTGAATGTTTTAACTCTTGATGTGTCGGCTCAGATTTCAGTTTTTCCAAATCCTGTTCAGGATATTGCCATCATAGAAGCACCTGCACATTCAGCTATTGAAGTAATGAACCTTTCAGGTCAGGTCATCCAACATTATACCAGCTTACAGCAAAGTGTTTTAAGAGTGGATTTTAGCTATCTGGCAAAAGGAATGTATTTGCTGAAGTTTAGTAATTTCCAGTCAACAGACTATATCAGGCTTATTAAGCTTTAGGTCACAGTTTATTCGGCCGTCTATTCAATATCGGGTATAAGAGGTTTGTCTGGGGTAATTCTCCTGAAGACTTAGTTGTGTGATAATATGGTGGAGCAGGGCCATTAATCCGGAATTTGTACCTGAGTTCATAGTTGATTTAGTTATGGTATAAATGTGATTGACATAGGAACGTGCTGACAAACCTCTTGTTAGTTCTGACCCGAAATTGCTAATCAGCAGAATTAACCTTTAACTGCTTGGCTAACACTTATCATTTATTAAAAGAAGTTGATGGTATATAAGTAGTTTTACCGTTTTTAATACCTAAAACAGCTACTCAGCTAATACAAATGTAGTACTAACTCAAAAAGTTATTCAAATTATTTGATTTTATCCTTAGAATTATTTTAATTTTGAGCCTAGTCAATATCTCTTTTATTAACCCCTTAAACAATTATAAATCATGCTTAAAAAGACAATTACATCAATCTTGAGTAGCCTAATGGCTTTTATGCTATTAATAACAATCGCTCAGGCACAAATGACTGTTACTATTGGAAACCCCGGATCGGGAACTTCCTCCTATCAGATTCCGGTTAACAGTTTATGGAATTATAGCTATACCCAGCAGATTGTTCTGGCATCTGAAATAGGTATGGACGGAGCCATTACCAAGCTAACTTTTTACTGGAATGCCGGAAGTCTGACGAATAACAATGACTGGACCGTCTATATGGGCTACAAGTCATCCAGTACTTTTTCATCAACGACAGACTGGGTTCCGTTAGCAAACCTTACACAAGTCTTTTCAGGTAATATCGTGCAGCCTCTGATTGCCGGCTTCACGTGCGAGGTACTTCTTACCACACCTTTTAACTATGCCCAGGCAAATGGTAACTTAGTGATTGCAGTTGACCAGAATGATCCAAGCTATACTTACACAAGTAATATGTTTATGACAACAGCTGGAACTGGCAGAGCAATACATTATTATAGTGATGGTACGAATCCGGATCCTGCCAGCCCTCCCACAGCAAATGCTGTACTGGCTGTTTTTAATACCATGCAATTGGAAATTTATCCTTCATCTCCATGTTCAGGAACACCTTCAGCAGGAACTACAATTACATCCCAGACACCGGTATGCCCAAGTCAGAGTTTTACCTTATCATTGGCTGGGGCCACTTATGATTCAGGCATCAATTACCAGTGGCAGAGTGCTGATGATGCAGCATTTACCATGAATGTTGCTAATCTTGGAACTTCAAGTACCCAAGGCACCAGCCAAACAACAGCTAAATATTATCGTTGCCAGCTTACCTGTACAAACAGTGGCTTGAGTGCTTCTTCAACTCCTGTTTATGTTGCTATTAATCCAAATCTTCCGGGAGGTAACTATACCATCAATTCGGGTTTGCCAACCGGTGGTAGCAATTTCCAGAGTTTCAATGATTTTATAGCTGCTATGAATTGTGGTATTGCAGGAGCCATTGTAGTAAATGTGGCGGCAGGCAGTGGTCCTTATAACGAGCAGGTGGAGTTTGGAGAGATTATAGGGGCTTCTTCTGTTAACACCATCACCATTAACGGAAATGGTAATGTACTTACCTATGCATCCTCTTCAAGCGGTAATCCTTCGACACTGGAGTTGAATGGTACAGATTATATGACTATAAATAATCTGACCGTAAATGCTACAGGTGCTCAGTATGCTTTTGCATGTCACTTGTGGAATCAGGCCGATAATAATACTTTTAATAATTGTACTTTCAATGCACCTGCTAACGGGTCATATTCAACTCAGGTGCCATTTTCGGTTTCCGGTTCTAAAACATCTGCAATAACTTCCGGTGTGAGCGGAAATAACAACGTGGTTTCAAACAGTACCATATTTAGTGGTTATTATGGCTGTGTAATGGCAGGTAACAGTTCATTAGCAAGTACCGGCAATCAGGTTATCAATTGCAATATCCTGGATTTTTATTTTTATGGATCTTATAATACATATCAGAACGGAGTCGTAATCAGTCATAATACTGTAGAACGTCCTACAAGTACTAATTTTTCATCATTTTATGGAATTTATATCAGTACAGGATGTACAAATGCATTGGTCGAGAAAAACAAAATCAGAAATCCTTGTGCAACCAATACAAGTGCTATAATTTCAGCTTATGTTATTTATTGTTTAAATGATGCCTCACCGGGAAATGAGAATAAATTTTACAACAATGTGATTTCAGATATAAATTCTAATGGTTCAATCTATGGAATGTATATGACCGGCTCTGATTACTGGGAGGCTTACCATAATACCATATCCTTAGATCAAACCACCTCCACGTCAACTTCTCCAACCTATGGAATTTATGCAACTGGAACATTGGCCAAAGATGTAAGAAACAATATTGTTTCAATATCACGCGGTGGTACAGGAACCAAGTATTGTGTATATTATACTACCCCTGCAGTTACAATCAGTGATCATAATGTATTATACATGAATGCTGCAGCAGGTACTCGCTATGTAGGATACAACGGAACAGGTTATACAACACTTAGTGCATGGCAAGCAGGTTCAGGCAAAGATTTGAACAGCGTTAGCGTAGATCCTATGTATCTGGCACCGGGTTCTTATGATTATACTCCTAATAATGGATTGGTAAATGATATAGGTGCGCCATTAGGAGTAACTACAGATATTAATAATGCCACTCGTTCTGTAACCACACCAGACCCGGGAGCTTATGAATTTTCACTTGGAGGTTTAGATGCTGCTATCTCCTGGGTAAGCCCTACCAGTCCGGCAACCGTTGGGTTGTATCCTGTTACTGTTAATATTAGCAATACACAGGCACAAACTATAACAAGTTTAAATCTGTCATATAACGATGGAGGCAGTCCGGTGACCCAGTTGTTTACAGGATTGAACATTACAGCAGGCAATAATCAGAATTTGACATTTTCCACTCAGTATAACCTGGCCAGCAGTGTAACCATGACAGTCGAAATTTTAAGCGTTAACGGAGGCTCTGATGCTGTAAGTGCCAACAATACCGATACATATTTCCTATGTGTTAGTTTGTCCGGTACATATACTATCAATTCAAATTTTCCAACAGGTGGTATCAACTTCCAGACATTTACAGATGCCATCAATGCTTTAAGTTGTGGAATATCATCACCTATAGTATTTAATGTGGCATCAGGCAGTGGCCCTTATAATGAAAGTGTTGTTATTCCTGAGATAACCGGAACCTCTGCTGTAAATACCATTACCATTAACGGAAATGGCCGTACCTTATCTTATACAGGTAATGCCGGTCAGCCAAATACACTGTCATTAAATGGTGCTGATTATTTTATAATAAATAATCTTAATATTGAGGGACTAGATGCTACCTATGCTATAGCATGTCACTTATACGGTGGTGCTGATAATAATGCTTTCAACAACTGTACATTTGAAGTGAATATAACTTCCACGACATCGTTATTATCGGCATTTGTATTAAATGGTTCACCAACAGATGTAACAACTTCAGGAAATTCAGGTAATAATAACCTGATTTCAGGATGTACGATGATTGGTGGGGGCACTTATCAGGTTGCTATTCTGGGTTCAAGCATTTCTCCTTTTAATGTTAATAATCAGCTGGTCAATTGTAACTTACAGGATTTTTACTCATATGGTATACGTAATATGTATTGCCAG
This sequence comes from Bacteroidia bacterium, assembly GCA_020847635.1. Classification (GTDB taxonomy): domain Bacteria; phylum Bacteroidota; class Bacteroidia; order AKYH767-A; family OLB10; genus CAADHD01. The sequence continues at coordinate 431 of JADLBQ010000075.1, read as the reverse complement.
AATACAATAATTCGAGGCAATACCATTGAAAGACTAAACCGTACAAATACAACCACTGTTTATGCGATCTATTTATCAACCTCTTCATTGAATTGTACGGTAGAAAAGAACAGAGTTCAGAAATTATTTGAATCACAACAGTCAAGTACTTCATCAGCTTATTGCCTGTATAATGGTGCCAGTGGCAGTTTAGGACTTGAAAACAAATGGTATAACAATGTGGTTAGTGATATAAACTCAAACGGAGCGATATATGGTTTTTACAGTTTAGGTTATACCAATGTTCAGTTTTATCATAACACCATCTCATTAGATGGAACAACTGCAACTGCCGGAACTACTTATGGTATGTATGGGTATGGCACTGGATTGGACATCAAAAACAACAACGTATCTATAACCCGTACAGGAACCGGAACAAAGTATTGCAT
>JADLBQ010000074.1 GCA_020847635.1 Bacteroidia bacterium | reverse complement strand
TGACAGAAACTTTAATGAGGTTTCAAAGGTCAATGATTTTGTAATTGACGGCAAGTGGAGGATTGAAAACCAGTCAAATGATGCTTTGATTGGTGCCGGTCTTGCCTATAATCTGGGAATTACGCCAGATGACTTATTTCATAATTTGCAATTTTACTATCCGGATAAAGATGCAGATATCAATCTAAGCCCGGCTGATGCATTCCGGATTGATAGAGCAAAGGCAGCAGCAGTATTTTCGATTCAGCAGGAATTTGATATCAGTTATATTCTTTCATCACTTGCTTTTGTACAGGAATTAACTCATAATGAGTCAAAAGTGTCGGATCTGCAGGTAGCAGCAGAATCAGCTTCTGATATCAACCAGATAAAATCAGAAATCAGCAGCTTACTTGCTAACCGTTTTGACGTTAAGAACCGAAAGGAGCAGCATAGCTATCTGCTTAAAATATTTAAATCAGAGAAGTTTGCAATTTATCTGATTCTGGGTTTTATCCTGGTACTGTCTTCTTTTGGAATCATTGGTTCACTGTCAATGCTAATGATAGAAAAAAGAGATGATATTCAGACTTTGTTTGATCTGGGCGCAGAAGTTTCTTCAGTCAGAAAAATTTTTATAATGAATGGTCTTCTGCTGACTTCTGCTGGTTTGCTCTCTGGGATTTTTATCGGAATTTTAATCTGTAAATTCCAGGAATATTTCGGATTGATTAAGCTGGGAAAGGAAGGAGATTTTGTAATAAACGCCTACCCTGTCTCAGTTCAGGTACCTGATTTATTACTGATTGGGTTCATTGTTCTCTCACTTGGTAGCCTGCTTTCAACGTATATTGTTAACAAAATGGTGTTGAGTGAGTGATAAACTTTTTGTAACAGGCATGAAAAAATCTAAAAATATTATTACGTTTGCCTTAATTAGAATAATCAACCTAAAACCAAATCAACATGTCTGGAGTAAACAAAGTTATCTTAGTTGGCAATCTGGGGAAAGACCCTGAAGTTCGCCATTTAGACAGCGGAGTTGTGGTTGCCAAAGTAGTATTAGCAACTTCCGAAGTATTTAAAAAGTCAGATGGAACCAAGGTAGAAACCAAAGAATGGCATAATGTTGTTATGTGGCGGGGTCTTGCAGAAACAGCAGAAAAATATCTTCGCAAAGGAAGTCTGATCTATGTTGAAGGAAAACTCAGAACCCGCAGTTGGGAAGAAAGCGGTGTACGAAAATATTCTACCGAAGTGGTTGCCGACACCATGACAATGCTTGGTCGAAAGCCAGATGATGCAACCATTGCCCAGGTAGAAGAAGAACTGAAAAAAACACCTTCAGATCTGCCAGCCAATTCAGCACCCATCCCCGAACCGGGTGATGACCTCCCGTTCTGATCAGGAAGTTTGCTTATCTTTCCCCATTCTGAGCAACAAGTTCAATGGACGATGGCAGTCTTGAGTGGTTTTTATTAAATGGAATTGTCAGGCCGTTTGATCCTGGAGCTATTGTTTATCTGTTGCTGATTATTCTTTTTCTGGCTTTCTCAGGTCTGTTTTCAAGTACTGAAGTCTCGTTGTTCTCGTTAACCCCTTCACAACTTGAGCAAATCCGGAATGATTCCGGAAATCAGAAAGCAAGACTGATCATACAGTTGTTAAGTAAGCCAAAAAGATTACTGGCTTCCCTATTGATTGCCAATAACCTGGTCAATATTGCCATTGTGATTATTTCCTCGTTTACAGTGGTTCGTTTGTTTGATTTCAGTAGCTATCCAATTATTGCACTCGTTATTCAGGTTGGAGTTGTAACATTGATGATTGTAATGATTGGAGAAGTGTTGCCAAAAATATATGCCACTTACCGTTCTCTGAAAATTGCTTACCTGGCATCTCCTGTAATTTATGTGGCAGATAAAATTCTTTCACCATTCTCAATACTGCTGGTTTCGGCAACGAATTTTATTGATAAACGTATTGCACGAAAAGGATATGATGCCAGCATGGATGAACTGGCTCATGCCATTGACATGACTTCGGGAGCAGGAGCACTGAGTGATGAGAAAAAAATTCTCAAAAGCATTGTCCGGTTTGGAGATATTGATGTTAAGCAAATTATGAAACCCAGAATGGACATTATTGCCGTCAGCAGAACTTTTACCCTTCCTCAAGTACTTGATGTAGTAAAAGAATATGGTTATTCACGAATTCCGGTGTATGAAAAGGGAATTGATCAGATCAAGGGATTGCTTTATATCAAAGACCTGATCCCTTTTCTAGATAAAGGCGATGAATTTCACTGGCAGAACCTGGTCAGGCTTCCGTATTTTGTCCCTGAGCATAAAAAGATTAATGATCTGCTGAATGAATTTCGTGAAAAGAAAATGCATCTGGCAATTATTGTAGATGAGTATGGCACCGTTTCAGGATTAGTATCGTTAGAAGATATTCTGGAAGAAATTGTTGGTGAAATTAGTGATGAGTTTGATGAAGAGGAAATCAATTACTCCAAACTTGATGACCTGAACTATGTGTTTGAAGGGAAAATTCTATTGACTGATTTTAGCAGGCTGCTTAACCTTGATATGAATATGTTCAACGAAATTCCGGGAGACCCGGTAACATTAGCAGGATTACTGATTGAAATCAGCGGGCGGATTCTTCAGAAAGATGAAAAAATGGAGTTTAAGGATTTGTTATTTACGATTGAATCTGCTGACAGACGAAGAATAAAACGGATTAAAGTTACACTGAAGGAGCCTGAAGAGTATGTTGAATAGAGCCACTTCTCATTTGATAGCCGTACTGATGTGCACAAGCCTGCTTTTTTCCTGTAATGAACCGCCAGTTCCTAAACCAAAGGGCTATTTCAGAATTGATTTGCCAGAACACCGGTACAGGCAAGGTGAGTTTGATGATTGTCCGTTTACTTTTGAGGTACCACTTTACTCAAAAATTATGCCTGACACCAACCGTCTGAGTGAACCTTGCTGGTGGTATCTTGTCTTTCCGGATTTTAATTGTGAAGTATACCTGAGTTATAAACTGGTTGAAAAGGATTTGTTTAAATTGATTGAAGATGCTCATACTCTGGCATACAGCCATGCTGTTAAAGCAAATGAAATAAATCAGAGAAAAATTAATGTTGGAAAGAGTGGGGGGCTTATGTTTGAAATTGGAGGGAATGCGGCTTCACCGCTTCAATTTTACCTGACAGACAGCCTGCATCATTTCATTCGTGGCTCACTCTATTTTAATGCATTACCGAATGCAGATTCGGTTGCTCCGGTGGTTCATTTTGTTAAGGCAGATATTGAAAGAATGATTCAAACAGTTGTGTGGAAGCATGCTGCCAGAGCAAGTTGAGTAACATCATGTGTGCATGAATAAATTGAGTACATGAATCAGGTGCTGGCAGAGCAGTTGTTAGGTTTATGACATTAATAAGAATTCAAAGGTAGTCTCAAATGAAAGATGGTGATCTTACTCTTGGAGTATGTTCAATTCTAAGAGTAAACTAAGCGCATGTTTTTACTTTATCCCTGTTGATTGATTAGAACCTGAGATTATCCGCCTGGCAGCAACAGGTCCTATTCGTAGAATCCCACTGAACCTCCAACCCAGGTCTTATTCTTATTGTGTTTAACTCCAATCATTTCTCCTTTGCTGAGCCTGGCCATATTGATTGCCAGTTGAGGTCGTAGGTGAACATCATTCCACAGGTATAACAGCCTCAATTCGGCCTTTACCGGCTCATCCGGTGATTTGATTACAGGTTCATACACCACTTTGCGTTGAAGAATATATTCAGATGGATTGGGGATTGAGTTTAAAATTTCACGCGTAAGATGAAAAATGACACCACTTCCCGAAAAGGAAAACAGCGGTTTTAAAACATAATTTTCGAGGTCATCCGGAATGGTTTTTATCCGGTCAAGAAAATAAGTTTCAGGAATACTTTTATCCATTAGTTCAGGCATAATAAATTTACTGATCCTGAAGAACCAGTTTGGATGCCCGGCCCACTCTACATCGTATTCACGCATCAGATCAAATCCGGGAATGATATCCGGTCTGTTCCCAAGTTCGTCAAAAATCACCCGGTTATAAATTCTGTGAATCGGGATTCGCTTTCCTCCGTATTCATAATAAAGCTCTTTGCCTGATGATTTTACTTTTGAAATACAAATAGATTTAACCCCCCAGAATTTTTCTGTCAGTAAAAAATCTATTCTTGTATTTTGATTATCGGGATCAATTTCGAGAAGAATGGTATGCTCGGGCTCCCGGTTACCGGTAATAGCTTCTCGGACCATTTCAAAATAAGCTTCTACTGAATCGGTAAACAGATGATTCAGTTTTGAATCAATATTGAAAAATTTCCTGTAGCAGGTTGCTAAGTAATGCTGCCAGCCAAACAATGAAGGAAACCCCTGAAGTTCTATTAGCCTGGGTACTAACTGACCGGAATCATCCCGGGCTACGGCAAAATCAAAGGCCAGGAAGATACTATGAGAGCCTTCTCCGGGCATGTTTAACTGAGTCGGAATTGACGCTTGAGTCAGTTGTTTAAAATGATTCTGATTGATAAAATCAATAATATTCTCACAGGCTGACGTCATCTGCTTCTTGAACCATGCCGGAACAAATACCGGAGACTCTGCAATACGGAATGGAATGCGGTAGTTGTATTTGGCATTCATCTCATTCAGCATGTTCAAATATTTTGCTTCAGTAAAACTTTTATTGAACAGGGTTCGGTAGGTCGAAATCATAACATTATTCTGTCTTTACTTTCCTGAAGCCTCGTAACTTCAATGCTGCTGATTGTAAGAACTGAGGTAAAACAGCCTGGTGAGTCAGCTGAATCCGGACAGGATTCGTAAGACCGGATACCATTTCTTTGTATTTATCTTCACCATGATTGCTGATAATCTGCTTCTTTTTTTCTTCCTGGCTGAAATAGAATTTCATACCGACCACATCTGCTTCAGGATGAAATTGGGTACCGAAAATTTCAGGGGAGAAGCGAATGGCCATCACCGCACGTTCCAGGTTTACATGAGGACGAATTTTTTCGAGTGCACAGATTTTAGCTCCCTGTTCAGTCAACTTTTTAACATCCGGTTCAATAATCTGCCAGTCTCTTGAATCAACCGCATAAAACGGATTAGGTAATGACTGGAAGAGAATTTCTTTTTTCCCTTCTTCTGTTTTATGAACAGGGAAAATTCCAAAAGCCGGTGACTTACGTAAACATACCTGTGCTAGTTTTAAATGGTGGCACACCATCTGGAATGAATGGCAGATCAGAAAGACATATTTTTTTTGAACGGCAACAGAATTATGTTCGATCAGCTTATCTATCAGGGAGTAAAAATGATCAATCCATTCTTCACCTGTTCGGGTCGGATCTCCCGGTCCGCCTGAAGAAATATAAATATCAAAATCAAGATCAGGTAACTGATTTTTACCGGCAACATCAAATACTTTCCATGTTACGGGAAACAGTTGTTCGTCAATCAGGTATTTTATACAACGCATCCCCTGATTCGGATGATTGCAATAAAGATCAAGAATCGCAATTCGTAATGGCTTCATAAATTAAAACAACGGTTACTGCATAAACAGCTGAAAGGTTACTCAATTCCTTTATTTGTTTGTTCAACTATGTATTCAGCAACTTTCTTAATGTCGTGGGTCCGGTTGTAAACTTCAAGTTGCCGGTCAGCTCCGGTTCCGTGTTCAAGTATTTTATAAATGTATTTCAATTCATTCCGGCTTCCAAGTTCATCCACAACATCATCAACAAACTCAAGCAGTTCATGAATCAGTTCAGGTGTATTGACTTCAGCCTGTTTCCCAAAATCAATCAGTTTTCCGTGAATTCCATACCGGGCTGCCCGCCACTTATTTTCATTTATAAGAGCCCGCCCATACTGCCTGAAATCAAGATTGCTTTCCTGAAGCCTTACCAGTTTAGCAATAATAGCCTGCATGAGTGCAGCCAATGCTATTGTTTCATCAATCAGCATGGGTACATCACAAATTCTGAATTCAATGGTATTAAAGAAGGGATGTAAACGGATATCGTACCAGATTTTTTTACCATTGTCAATACAGTTGGTCTTAACCAGTAATGTAATGTACGAATCAAATGCTGCTGCTGATGAAAAATAATCGGGAATACCGGTTCGGGGAAATTTATCAAACACTTTTACCCGATACGACTTAAAACCGGTATCGCGACCAATCCAGAATGGAGAATTGGTGGATAAGGCAAAAATATGAGGTAGAAAATAACGTGCTGAATTCATAAGCCGGACTCCTTGCTCACGGTCTTTGATTCCGACATGAACATGTAAGCCAAAAATCAGATTTGAACGGGCAGCATCCTGCATTTCCTTTACAATTTCATGATAACGCGGATGATCGGTAATTGACTGATCCTGCCACCTTGAAAAAGGATGGGTTCCTGCAGCCGCTATCTTTAATCCCTGTTTACCGGCAAGAGAAGCAACCATTCTTCTAAGATGTGTTACATCCTGCCGTGCCTCTGATATATTGTGGCATATATTGGTGCCGACTTCAACTACAGCCTGGTGCATTTCATCTTTAACCTGTTCTTTAAGTAAAGTTCTGCCTCCTTCAACAATTTTATGCATGTGTGATTTAAGTTCGAAAGTTTCAGGATCAATAATCTGAAACTCTTCTTCGATACCCAGGGTAAATTCATTCTTGAATTTTGGTCTGACCGCTTTCCGGGTTGTCTTTTTCATAGTGATGCTTCTCATGTTATGGCAAGTATAGTATATTAATGAATGCACTGCTGATTATGCATTGGTTGTAAAACTCAGTCATTTCAAAACACCCGAATACCCAACAGGACCGGTGAATCGTATTATCTCCCCTTTTGGGGATTTAAAACCCGGATTGAATTACAGATCAGATTTTTTCGGCAACTAACCAATAAGTAGGTTCATCACACTATCTGGTGAAATCATTTTCCCGTTGACTGCAGAATGTAAAAAGGTTCCCCAGGTGAGATTATCAGCCAGTGGTTTTTGTTCTTCGGCCTTCCGGATCAGCATATTGGCTGCTGCTTCAAGGACCCATTGAAAATTTTCCTCTCCAACAGAGGTGGGTTCACAGTCAGGAGTCGGGTTGGTGAAATCAATAGCGTAGGGGATCTCATTTCGAACTGCGAATTCAACCGTGTTGAAGTCATAGCCAAGTGCCAAATTGATCCTGAGGCAATAGTCTTTTATTTTCTCAATGATTGTTTCAGAAACATTAAAGGATGCAGTATAACGCAGGTGATGCGGGTTACGAGGTTCATAAGGCATAATACGAATCTCGGTTTGTCCGATACAATAACAACGGAAATAAGCATCAAATTCAATTGCTTCCTGAAGCATCATTACCAATTGTTCGGTTTTCCGGTGTTCGGCATAAAACTCTTCGGCATTATTCACCTTAGAAACACTCTTCCATCCGCCACCGGCATGGGGTTTCATAAAAGCTGGGAATCCCACATGGTTGAAAATGGTATCCCAATCTAGGGGCATTACAAGATTCCGGAATGAGTTTTCAGTTGTATCGGGTGGTAATTGATTGGAAGGAATCAATGCTGTTTTTGGAACCGGAACACCAACATGGCTAGCAATAACATTGGCCATGAACTTTTCTTCAAGACTCAGGTAAAATGGGTTGTTACAAACTGCTGTTGCAGTAAGGGCTGCATTTTTTAGTAGAGCACGGTAAAAAGGTACATCGTGTGAAATTCGGTCCAGTATCACGTCATAACCAACAGGTCTGTCCTGGATCAGTTTATCTATCCGCATCAGTTCTGCAGTAATACCCGGAATGTTTTTAGCATTTATCCGTTCAACAAGTGAGAGTGGAAAGGAATTTTCCATACCATAAAGAATTCCGATTTTTTTCATTGAGAAGAAGTAGTAATGTTGTTGTAAATAAGAAAATTATTTTTTTAAGTCGGGGTCTAGAAAAATATACGGAGTCATAATGTACCACCTACCATTGATCATTCCGCAGTCATTTAAATAAATGAGATGGTGATGGTCTCCTTTTCTGAAACGGATAAACAGATCTGCTGCTTTTACAGCTCCGTTTGTAAACGGAATATCAGATAGTTTAGCATCAATATCATCAAGCATAAATTCTGATATTTTGATATTTTTAGCTTTCAGATTTTCATAGAACTGATTTAACATCGTTTCTCTTTCTTTTTGAAAATCATTCCACCAATAATCTGCAGCTGCCTGCGCAGTTTCTTCATGTTTCTTTCCGGTTGCTTGGATCATTTCTGAAAACACCTGTCGGTTGCTGTAGAACGGAGCCAGATCAATGTTGTTCTGCAGCGCATTAAAAATCAGTGTACCCAGGTCTTCAGCAGTAGGTATTCCCTTTTCAATCCGGGTTTTGATTTCATCGGGCCAGTTAGTTTGTGAATAGGAAGTAAATGGAATTCCCGCCATGAAGAGCAAAGTAGCAATCAACTTTATGAAATCCATTTTAAGGTTATGTGAAGACATTGGCTAATTGAATTTTATGAGCGAAAGATAATGTGGGAACATTTCTCTCCAGACTGGCCAGTCATGAACTGCATTTTTCCGGATATCCAGCCAGTTGGCAATTCCTTTTTTATTTAGGATTTCTGACATTTTAATATTTGCTTCCTTACACATATCACGATCACCTGTTCCAAATACAATGCCCATTTGGAATAATGCCGGGTCTTCAAGTCCCGGTAAATAATCAGGTGGGTTATTAAAATAGACATTATCATCATAGTAACCATCAACCTGCTGCTTGATGTCAAATGCTCCACCCATCGTGAAAAGATAACCTACGGTTTCCGGATGTCGGAAAGCAAAATTGGCAGCATGGTACGCACCAAAACTACATCCGGCCATTGCTACTTTTTTATAACCCGATTCGGTCAAAGCTGGTTTTACAACTTCCTCTTTAATAAACAGGTCATAAAGAACATGATTCCGGGCACGGTCAACCGGGGCTAGATGTTTTGCATACCAGCTGTCGTTGTCAATGCTGGCAGGAGTGTAGACTTTAACAAGACTATTTTCAATAAACCATGAAACTGAATCAATTAGCTTAAAGTCTTTATTCTGAGAATATGTTCCCATACTGGTTGGAAATACAATAACCGGATAACCCTTGTCCCCAAAGGTCAGCATTTCCATTTCCTTGCCGAGAATCGGAGAGTACCATTTTAAATACTTTTCTTTTAGTGTAGCTTCAGTTTGCATTGGGCAAAGATAGGAGTTGCAATGCTGTTAGTGAAGGATTTTTTGGTATTTCCAGAGAGGTGTTCGCGTTTATAACATCAGGTAGTAGATCTTACCGGTAATGAGTTAGTAATAATCAAAGGTTTGGAATAATCACAGTCAGATCGGATAATAGCTGTAATTTTGAATGGAATAAGAAAATTGAAAACAGTACTGGAGTTTTTATCATATAATCTCGAATTTCAACATCCATTCGGGCTTGCTCATGGCTCACGAATTTCGACCCCATCGGTTTTTGTAAAGCTAAGTTGTAACAATATGGCAGGTTACGGGGAAGCAACTTTGCCTCCTTATTTGCCTGATACCCGTGAAACGGTACTTGAATTTTTACAACAGGTCCAGGCCGATCAACTGATTGTTACTGACCCACAGGTACTTCATGCCTATCTCCATTCTTTACGTCCGGAAAGTCTCCCGGCAATTGCAGCAATTGATATTGCCTGGCATGATTTACAAGGTAAGCTGGAAGCAAAAGGCGTTCATCAGTTATATGAATTAAATGGAACGTCAGAAGCACCCGGAATGTTTACTATTGGCATCAGTAATCATAATGAAATTCAAGAAAAGGTTGCTGAAGCCGGAGAAATTCCGGTTTTAAAGATTAAGACAGGAAACGGAATGGATAAGGCCATTGTTGAAACCATAAGAAGATTTACAGGTAAGCCCATTGCATTAGATGCGAATCAAAGCTGGAAAAAGGATGTGAACAGCCTGAAGTTATTGCACTGGCTAAATAAGCAGAATATTCTTTTTGTTGAACAACCTTTTCATAAAAATGAAAATGACCTTGGAACGATTTATAAGGATAGTCCCGTACCAATTATTGCTGATGAATCGTTTCAGACCATTGAAGATCTTGACTTGGTAACCGGTCAATTCCATGGAATTAATATCAAGCTAATGAAGTGTGGCGGAATTTATCCGGCTATTCAGATTATTAAAGCTGCCCGGAAAAGGGGATTAAGAATACTTATAGGATGTATGAGTGAAAGTTCCTGTGGATGTGCTGCGGCATCGCAACTTATCGCTTTAGCTGACTGGTATGATCTGGATGGGCCCTTGTTACTGCGAAATGATCCGTTTAAAGGATTGAACTATTTAAAAGGCCGGATTAATATCCCTTCCGGACCGGGAACCGGAGTTTTACCGGTTGGAATATTCCAGGGAAATGCATCTGCTATTTAACGGCTGATTGTTGCTGATAGGTTTTTATTCTTTTCAGTAAATCATTCCATAATACATCATAAGGAATAATTTCCATGGTATCTAAAGCTTGCTGGCCGCTAACGGACGACTGGCTCAGAAGGGCCAGGTATTTTTCTGCTAAAGCTGCACACTTTTCAGTATCAAAATCTTTCTTGATTAAGATCAGCAATAGTTTAATGAAGTAATGATTTCTCGGGTTTGCTGTTACACTGATATAGCGTTGAGCATAGCTCTTCAGCGAATCGAACTTATCCATTATTTTATCGAAATCACCCCGTTTCACGAGTAAACAAATTTGAGCAATAATGATTGAAAGGTTGAATCCGGCTTTGTCTTTACTCAAAATTGGGACTTCGTTCAGAAACTTATGTACATTGAACTTCCTGAGTCTTCCATCAGGGAGAATGTAATTCAGCATTGCTTCAAAAATTCTCCATCGTTCAATTTGCTCTTCCGGAAATTTCTTAAAAGCAGAACTGGAAATCACTTCATTGAAAACACTGACTGCCTCATCAGTTTTACCCGTATACAAACAAAGTAATAAGTAATACTGCTGATATATGAATCGGTTGGGATTTCCTTTTCTGAAAATACTGTCACATTGCAGAGCACTTTGCCTTCCGGTTTTAAAATCCTGCAGATAAATACTGGTATCCAGTTTTTGCATGGCGATTTCGCCAACTAAAGCCATGTCTGTAAATTTCTGCCCGCGAAGCAGATAATGTTCGAATTCGATGCATTGTTTCAGCACCTGCTTATGATCTTTCTTAAGGTGGTAATAGTAAATCCGGCTCCGGTAATAGGCGCATGTCATTCGATGACTCTTGTTTTTCGACTTTGTATAGAGTGATTCTGCCTGCCTGATTGATTGTTCGGGATTGAACCGTTTTAAATCACTTTTGGAAAGCACTCCCCGAACGGCAATTCTAAACTGAAAGTCAAATGTATCAAGCTGGGTCTCTTTAATTAGAGTTTCCTGCATGGTTTCAATGGAGTCAGAAAGTGCATAAAATCCTTTTATATTTCCCGTAAATCCTTGATACTCTCTTAATCGCTGTAATGCCAGTATTCGTAATGGAGTAAACTGAAATTTCCGGGCAATGGATTCAGCTGACCGGATCATTTCTAATGCGATATGAAGTTTCCCGATTACAAACAATTGACTTCCGGCAAAGAGCAACCGGTAGCAGTGAATTTGCTCCCGGTAATAGCTTGTTTTAATTAATGAAGAAATATCAATTGAAAAAATTAAGTCATAAAATCGTTTCCGCAGCCTGCTTTTAAGCATCTGATATTTTTTTTCAGTTGGAAATGATTTATAGAGTTCCTGGGCTGCTTCCTCATCCGATTTCCATCGCTGTGCCAGTAATCCATCAATAAATAAATGGCTTTTCAGGTCTTCACCCTGGTGTTGAAACAACGAATTCAGGGTATCCTTACCAATTAATGACGTTACTAATTGTGATATTTCAGTCAGGTTTTTCATTTTAGAGTTTATGTAAGATATTGATTATGAGCTGAGAGTACGATTAATAGTACTCAAAAATAGAAATAATTGATGTTACCTGCCTGTAAGAAATGACATCGTTTTATCAAAACTCTGCCTGTATCATTGCGTTCAAATCCATCAGATAAACAAAAAACATAAGCAACATGATGGATTTAATAATTGCGATCCTGATAGCGTTAGGATCACTTCAGTCAGCAGATCAGTTTACTCCTGACTTTGAACAACAAAACAGAGATGCGGTGAATCAGGCAACGATGATTTATGAGCGTGGTGAATACCGTATTCGTGAGGGTGGAACTTACACTGGTGGTGTAGTTGTGATAACAGGAGTAGGAGTGTAAAAAATATTTGAAGTGGGGGGAGAATAGGCGGAAGCGTCCGCTGAAATAAGGGAATGTTCTCCCCCGTATTCTTCAAAAGAATTTGGGGTTAGTTTTATAGGTCCGCACCTGCGGGCCTTTTTTTTGCCCTTAACTTTGCCCGTATGATTTCTGTTCAGTCATTTACTTTTAATCCGTTTGCTGAAAACACCTATATCCTGTATGATGAAACCCGTGAATGTTGTATCATTGATCCGGGTTGCTATGAAAATCATGAAAAGAAAATATTGGAAGATTTTATTCGGTCATCACAACTTAAACCCGTTAGGTTGGTAAATACCCATTGCCATATTGATCATGTCCTAGGAAATCGGTTTATTACTGATACCTGGAAACTTCAGCTGGAAATTCATTTGCTGGAAATTCCTTTACTCAGAGCAGTTTCCGAATACGGACCACAATATGGAATCTACTGTGATCCGATTCCCGAACTGTTTGGATACCTCTCGGAAGCAGATATTGTTAAATTCGGTAATTCTGTACTTGAGGTGGTTCATACCCCGGGACACAGTCCGGGTAGTATTTCCTTTATCAGCCGTGCGGATAAGTTTGTTCTGGCGGGAGATGTACTTTTTCAGTTAAGTATCGGACGAACTGATTTGCCGGGTGGCGATTACCAGACTTTGATTAATTCAATTCTTACTAAATTATATCCATTACCGGATGATTACACAGTTTATTCAGGTCATGGCCCTGAAACAAATATAGGTTTTGAGAAAAAAAATAACCCGTTTGTAACCGGTTAATCCCGGTTTTTATATTTGATAAGTTACCTGGTTAAGCCGGTGACGAATGATACACGGAATTATATTTGTGGTCAAACCAGACAATGCAGATTAACATTAAAGATATTGTAACTGTTACCATGATTCTGTTTGCTGTGATAGATATCATTGGAAGCATTCCGGTCGTAATTGAAATCCGGAGAAGAGCAGGAAGTATTCATCCCGAGAAGGCAACCCTCATTTCACTTTTTATTATGTTGCTGTTTCTTTTTCTGGGAGAAAATATTTTAAAGCTGATAGGTCTTGACATTTCATCGTTTGCAATTGCCGGAGCCTTCATTTTATTTTTTATTTCGCTGGAAATGATTCTGGGAATAAAACTTTATAGAAATGAGATTCCTGAAACTGTTTCGGTAGTTCCGATTGCTTTTCCATTAATTGCCGGTGCGGGTACCATGACTACAATCCTGACATTAAGAAGTGAATATGAAGTTATTGAAATTGTAATTGGTATCATTTTCAACTTGGTAGTCGTCTATTTGTGTTTGAAAAACCTGAGATTTCTGGAAAAACTGCTTGGCCCGACCGGAATTGGTGTTGTACAAAAGGTGTTTGGATTTATTCTGTTGGCAATTGCTGTAAAGCTTTTCAGGAGTAATGCCGGATTCTGAAATTATCTGATTTGAGCCAAATTATTATCTATACAGACGGAGCTTCACGGGGCAATCCCGGGCCGGGCGGGTATGGTACGATTTTGATGTCGGGGAAGCATGCCAAAGAACTTTCCCAGGGATTCAGGATGACAACCAATAACAGAATGGAGCTAATGAGTGTGATTGCTGGATTAGAAGCTTTGAAAAAGCCAAATCTGGATATTACAATCTACTCTGATTCCCAGTATGTTGTTAAGGCAATTGAAGAGAAATGGCTGGCGAACTGGCTCAGAAAAGGATTTAAAGGTAAAAAAAATCAGGACCTTTGGCTCAGATACCTCAAAGCTGCCGAAGGACATTCAATTAAGTTCAAATGGATTAAGGGGCATAATGATAACCCGTTTAATGAGCGCTGTGATGAACTGGCAGTTGCAGCAGCTCTTTCTCAAAATCTGCTGGACGATAGCGGGTTTACCCGCAACCCATGAAATGGGATACATTCGGGAATAATCAATTTTAGCTGTTAGTTAAAGCTGTTTATTATTATTTTATTTTAGCAGACCTTAAAAATCACTTCAATGAATAGAATTATTACAATCTTAATACTATCAGCTGTATGTTCAGTTAAAGGATCAGCACAAGTTGTCATAAATGAGTTTTCAGCATCTAACTTGAGCCAGTTTCAGGATGATTATCAAAAATATGAAGACTGGCTTGAACTGTATAATCCGGGGCCTGTAGCAGTAAACCTGACCGGTTATTATCTGAGTGATGACTCATTGAATAACCTGAAATGGCAATTCCCGTCAGGAGCATCAGTAAATGCAAATGGGTTTTTGCGAGTATGGCTTTCAGGAAGAAATCAGAATTCAACTCCCTATCATACTAATTTTAAACTTAAGCAGACCAAGAATTCCGGAGAATTTGTTGTTTTTTCAGATCCATCAGGAGTAATCGTAGATTACAAAAAATGCAAGGTGACCCAGCTGGGCCATTCGTATGGACGAACCCTTAACGGAAGTGCATCCTGGAGTATATTTGCTTCACCAACTCCGGGAGCATCTAATAATTCTTCTACTGCTTATGACGATTATGCCAAGAAGGCCAGTGTAAGCATGCCAGCCGGATTTTATCAGAATCCGGTGACTATTGCAATAAGCACCAATGAAACCAACGCTGATATTCATTACACCCTCGATGGAACGCTTCCAACCCTTTCTTCACCAATCTATACAACACCGATCTCTATCACTACTACAACCGTTTTAAAAGCAAAAGTGTTTACAACCAACTCCGGAATTCTTCCCGGCTTTGTCAATTTTACTACATATTTTATCAACGTAACTCATACCCTTCCTGTTATTTCGGTTGCAGCTGACCAGTTAATCACACTGGCAAACGGGAATGGAAGTTTGAAGCCACAAGGTACTTTCGAATATTTTGATTTAAACGGTGCTCGTAAAGCGAGTACCTATGGTGAATTTAACCGACATGGTCAGGATTCCTGGAGTAATGCCCATCGTAGTATTGACTTTGTTTCAAGGGATGAAATGGGATATAATCATGCTGTAGAACATCAGATATTTCAGACTTCAGACCGAGACAATTACCAGCGTTTAATTATCCGTGCTGCTGGAGATGATAATTATCCAACAAATCTTAACTGGCAAAACAGCAGTGCCCATGTTCGTGATGCCTACCTGCATAATCTCTGTATCATGGGTGGAATGAATGTTGATGTAAGACGTGGTGCAAAATGCATTGCTTATCTGAATGGTCAATACTGGGGAGTTTATGATTTACGTGATAACCCGGATGATCATGATAATACAGAATATTATTATGGGCAGGATAAGTATCATCTTTATTTTCTTCTAACCTGGGGGAATACCTGGGCTGAATACGGTGGCCAGGATGCTTTTGATGATTTTAATAATCTCTATAGTTATATCATGACAAACAATCTGGCCAATCCTGCCAATTATCAGTATGTAACAGACAGACTGGATGTGACCAGTCTGACTGATTATGTTCTTGCTAATATGTTTTCAGTTTGTAAAGACTGGCTTAACTGGAATACCGGATGGTGGCGAGGTCTTGACAGTTCAGGCACTCATTTGAAGTGGGGATATATTTTATGGGATAACGATGCAACCTGGGGACATTATCTTAACTATACCGGAATTCCTAATACCGGTCCTTCAGCCGCTCCCTGTGATCCTGAAACCATCACCTTTTCAAATTATTATCACAATGCTCATATCAGCATGTTGAATAAACTTCGAACCAACCCCGACTTTAACCAATACTATATTACCCGGCAGCATGATTTATGGAATACTATTTTCAGTTGTGATCATATGCTGGCTCAATATGACAGCACCATAAACCTGATTGTTCCTGAAATGAACGGACAAGTACAGCGATGGGGTGGCACGTACAATCAATGGTGGAACAATACGCAAACATTAAGGAATTATATTGTTAATCGCTGTTCATTGATTGTGAGTGGCTGGAATACCTGCTATCAGTTAAATGGCCCTTATGATGTTACCCTGATGACTGATCCGGCTGGTGCAGCTGATATAAAGCTAAATTCACTTACCATTAATTCTGCGCAGCTACCCTGGTCAGGTCAGTATTTTGGAGGTATTGATACGAAACTGGATGTTGTACCTTTAAATGGATCCCAGTTTGTTTCCTGGACTGCAGCGACTCAGATTTTCTTGCCGTCATCAACTAATCCTGATACCAGAGTCTCCTTAAATGCCTCCGATACACTGGTCGCTCATTTTTCAATGCTTTCAACACAACCTGTCATAGGCGAAAATTATCCGGTTGTATCTGCTTATCCAACCCTGATCACCGATGAAACCCTTGTTGATTATTATCTGCCTGGAACCACTTCAGTTTCATTAGCATTGTATTCTTTAACAGGGCAACGGCTGATGGAACTGATTCCATCGGAGCAGATCCAACATGCCGGTAATTACTCAGTCAGGCTGAATATTCCACAGTCCCTGCTGGCTCCAGGAATGTATTTGCTCAACTTCAAAGCCGGTGATTTCAATAAAAGCATCAGGCTGGTTTATATGCCTCAACGTTAATTTGAAAGAAAGATTAATTGACGCATAGCATTATTTAAGTTTTTCAATCATTTACTATTAATTAATAAGGAGAATCAAATGAAGACACGACTCTTAATTATTGTAGTCACACTGTTTTTTCTGTCAGCATGCCGAAAAGGTCCGGGTGAAGGCGGAACATCTTCAATACAAGGTTATTTACATGTAAAGGATTATAATGCTTCGCAGGTGATTTTATTCGGAGAATATCCCGGGGTGGACGAATGGGTTTATATAATTTATGGTAATGATATTAGTTATGGTGACAGGGTAAGAACCAATTATGAGGGTAAGTTTGAATTCAACTATTTGCGGAATGGTGATTATCGGGTCTATGCTTATTCAGATGATACTACTCTGGCAGGAACCAGGGCTGTGGTTAAGAATGTAACAATCACAAAGAAAAATGAAGTTGTGACAATTGATTCCCTGATTATTATTAAATAAGAATGTATGAAGTACCTTACTTTTATTTTACTCTTACAGCTGCCTGTTTACACTTTTTCACAAAATAAGAAAGAGATCAAAAAGTATGGAATCAAATCGGTAGAGATTGAGTTGGTAGATTTCACCAGCGGAAAGGAAGTCACAATAAAGGAGTCCTTTGAACGGTATGATGCCAATGCTAATGTGATTGAGTTTATTGATTACAACCGGGCAGGAGGAGTAAAAAAGCATGAAAGTTTTAAATTCAACAAGGAAAATAAACAAACAGAAAATACAATTTATGATGAGAAAGGAGCTATTGTCAGCAGACAAGTCTCTGTTTATGATTCGGAAGGTGATAAAACAGAAGAACTGGAATATGATGGAAAAGGAAATCTGAAAGAGAAGACAAAAATGATCCGAAATGCCAGGGGTGAAAAGACATCTGAAATTACTACGGATCCGTCTGGTAAATTAATCCGGAAGGCTGTTTTTCAATATGATAAAAACCGTCAACGGACTGAAAAAAAGATTTATGATGCAAATGGTAAGTTAATAGGAATCAAAAGGTATATCATCAAATACTGAATTCAATAATCCATGTCGTCAATAGCTGAAGTTTTGAATGAATTCCGGTCTGTAACTTTAAAGGAAATGGATCGTGTCAGGCTGATGGACCGCTACGACCGTAAATATATTTTTGCTTCTCACTACCTCCATGAATTGCTGAGTTTACTCACAGAAGAATACAATATTCTGGAAGTAAACGGTAAAAGAATCAGCAGGTACGATTCAGTTTATTTTGATACACCTTCCTTACTGTTATACCACAGGCACCAGTTAGGAAGAGGGAACCGGTTTAAAATCCGTTACCGGAAATACGTAGATAGTAATATTTCTTTTTTTGAACTTAAAATAAAAACAAACCGAGAACGGATTGTTAAACATCGGATACGTCAACCCGATATCTTTAACCACTTAACAGATGATGCATCCTTATTTCTTGAAAAGAAAACCAAGGTTAAGGCATCCTTATTCGAGCCAAAACTCAGAATTAGATTTGATCGCATTACTTTGGTTCACCGGAATTTTCCTGAAAGATCCACCATTGATATTCATCTTTCTGTAGAGGGAGGAGGAAGAGAAAAAAAATTTTCAAATCTCGTTATTGCCGAGATTAAACAAGAGCGAACTCACCGCTCTCCGTTTGCTGCATTGCTGAAAAAAGCTCATATACGGGAAGCTTCCTTTAGTAAGTATTGTTTAGGAATGGCCTCCATAAATAAGGAATTACGGCAAAATAATTTTAAACCACGTTTACTTCAAGTTAAAAAGATTGAGAATGATTTATCTACAAAGTATGGATACTGAGTCGGTTTTTGCCGGTCTTCAGTTATTTGACAAATTCGGAATTAAGTTTTTTCAGCGACTGGGGCTTGACCTGCTGTCGGTGCTGATCCTGATTCGCTTTATTTATTTCCCGTTATACCGAAGCCGTGAGAATGTATTTACTTTTTTCATCTTCAATATCATTATTTTTCTGATTACCTACCTGTTGAATAAGGTTGAAATGAGTATGGGTGCTGCTTTTGGATTGTTTGCCGTATTTTCAATGTTGCGCTACCGTACAGAAGATATTAATACCAAAGATATGACTTACATGTTTTTGGTTATTGCTTTGGGTCTGCTCAATGCGGTAAGCAAGGGCAGCTGGGATGATTTTGCGCTGTTTAACTTTATTATTATCCTTATCACCTATCTACTCGAAAGTAATTTATTAATGAAAAAGGAAGTATCCCGTATGATTATGTATGAAAATATTGAGCTGATCAAACCAGATAAAAAAAGTGAATTGATAGCTGATCTTGAAAATCGGATGGGTGTTAAAATAAATCATGTTACAATTGGACGGATTGATTTCCTGCGTGATTCAGTTCAGCTCTTTGTTTATTACTATGAGTAGCAGAATCCTGGCTTTCTTTTTTTGTATTTGTTCTTTAACAACTGCAGCTCAACAAAATGATGCCGGGCTATGGGCAAGTGCGTCTGTTGAAATGAAATTAAAGAAAAGGCTCTCAGCTGTGTTTACAGAAGAAATCAGACTCAATGAGAATCTGTCCCAAATGGGGACACTCCTCACCGATTTATCAGTAGATTATCGTTTTGCAAAAAGATGGAATGTGGGTTTGGGTTACAGATTTAGTAAGAAAAAAAGAACGGATACCTATTTCAATACCAGACAAAGGTATTATACCGATCTTTCCTTCAGGATTAAGCTAAAACATTTTTCTTTTACACCCAGGCTCAGGTATCAGATTCAATACTCAAACATCAATTCCAGCGAAAACGGGAGAATTCCTGAAAAACATCTCAGAGCAAAACTGACTGCCAAATATAATTCTGGCAGCCGCCTAACGCCTTTTATCAGTGTCGAGTGCTATTACAGAATCAGTAACAAGGAAGATTTTACTGATAAGGTACGTTATGCTACAGGATTCAATTATGAAATAACTGCTTTTCACGACATTGAATTGTTTTATCTGATTAACAAAGAGGTGCAGGTGAATGACCCTCTGACACAATATAATTTTGGAGTCGGATACAAATACAACTTTTAATTTTTTACCTTTTCAACCGGTAATTCACAGGTTATTCTCATTTTTGCTACTCTACTATAAAAAATAACATGGCCGAAATAATTCGAATGCCTAAAATGAGCGATACCATGACAGAAGGTGTTATTGCAAAATGGCATAAAAAGATTGGTGATGAAATTAAGTCAGGTGATCTGGTTGCCGATATTGAAACAGATAAGGCAACTATGGAATTTGAATCCTATCAATCGGGTACCCTGCTTTATGTAGGTGTGGAAGAAGGCAAAGGGATTCCGGTAAATGCTGTTTTGGCAATTGTCGGAAAACCGGGTGAGGATTATAGCCAGTTATTAAAAGAAGAGGAAAAGAAATCTAAATCAACAGTTAAAGAAACTGCAAAATCTGCAACTCAGCCTGTACAACAGGCTGCTACGGCAGCTGAAAAGCAACCTCCGGCAAAAGTATCTGTTCCAGCAGTTTCCCAATCTTCAGCCGTTTTAGAAAGTTATCAGCCATCAGATGGCAGAATCAAAGCCTCTCCATTGGCTAAAAGGCTGGCTTCCGAAAAAGGAATTGACCTGAGCAGGCTACAGGGCAGTGGTGATAGCGGCAGAGTTATTAAACGCGATATTGACTGGTTTAAACCCGGCCTGGTCCCACCTGCAGGACGTAGTAGCGGGCCGCTTAAAGAGAGATATGAAGAAATTCCAGTATCACAAATGCGCAAAACAATTGCGCGCAGATTGAGTGAAAGCAAATTTACATCTCCTCATTTTTACCTGACTATTGAAATTCTGATGGATAGCCTGCTGGCTGCCCGCGAACAAATAAACGCAGTTGCCAATGTACGAATTTCTGTGAATGACCTCATCATTAAAGCAGCAGCCGAAGCACTAAAACAACATCCGAAAGTGAATGCTTCCTGGATGGGAGAGAGCATTCGAATCAATCACCACATTCATATTGGAGTCGCTGTTGCTGTAGATGAGGGACTGCTGGTTCCGGTTGTCCGCTTTGCAGATCATCTTACTTTATCTGAAATCGCCCAGCTGGTAAAAGATTTAGCCCAAAAAGCAAAGGACAAAAAACTTCAGCCCCAGGATTGGGAAGGGAACACCTTTACAATTTCAAATCTTGGAATGTTTGGAATCGAAGAATTTACAGCTATCATTAATCCACCTGATGCCTGTATCCTGGCTGTGGGTGGAGTAAAACAAAGCCCGGTTGTAGTAAATGGTAAACTCAGAATCGGTAGTACAATGAAAGTAACCCTGAGTTGTGACCACCGGATAGTTGATGGAGTAACCGGTTCAAAGTTTCTGCAAACATTTAAGGGACTTTTGGAAAGCCCCGTTATTCTGCTTGGTCAGTATTCAATATAAACCTGGTTTCAAACGTCAGGCTTCTTCTGATAACTACAATTTTCATCCTGCCTTAAGATTCTTTTCAGACTGATTTGTCATCCTTGCAATCACTTTTTATGAAAAGGTTTAAGCTAACAACACTGCTTTTTTTGTTTTTTACGTTTTATGCCTCAGCTCAATTTCCGGGCACACACAATCAGCAGAAAAACGGGAAAATACCAGCCGGAAAGTTTTATGGAAAAATTATTGATGGCAAAACCAATAAAGGGATTGAATTTGCAGCAGTTCAATTAATGAAATTTAGTTTTGACTCTGTTACAAAAACTCATAAGGAATCACTGGTGGGAGGACAGCTTACAAAAGCAAATGGAGACTTTGTAATTGAGAATGTTCCTGTAACGGGAGATTATATTTTAAAAGCTTCGGCAATCGGATATAAAATGGAAGAACTCAAAGTTTCTTTTGGAGTAAGACCGGGTCATGAGATACAGGCAGGAGCGAAGGAAAAAGATTTGGGTAATATTAAACTGGGTGAGTTAAAATTCAGCCTGGGTGAAGTTGTTATAGACGGATCACCTCCACCGTTAGAATTAAAACCTGATAAAAAGGTATATACAGTTGATAAGGATGTAGTAGCTGCTGGCGGAACTGCGGAGGATGTGTTAAAAAATGTGCCTTCTGTAAATGTTGATATTGATGGAAATGTAACTGTCAGAAATGCAGCTCCTCAATTGTTTGTAGATGGACGGCCTTCTACGCTTACAATTGACCAGATTCCCGCAGATGCAATTCAGGAAATAGAGATCATTACAAACCCCTCAGCTAAATACGATGCCAGCGGAGGTGAAGCCGGAATCCTGAATATTGTTTTAAAAAAGGAAAGAAAAATCGGTTATAACGGCACCATTCGTGCAGGTATTGACAGCAGGGGAAGGATTAATTCAGGTTTTGATCTGAATTTGAGAGAAGGTAAAGTCAATTGGTTTATCTCCGGATCGCTTAATCAAAGATTGTCAAGAAGTTCAGGTGAGGTAGAACGCTTTAATTTAAGGTCACTGCCGCTTACGCAACTCTTTCAGACCAGTGCTTCAGAAAGTAAAGGTGCATTTAAACGATTTCGTTCGGGGTTTGATTTTTTTCTAACAAACCGAAGCACACTTTCATTGACCGGTTATTACAGCAGCGGAGGACATAAAGGGAATGAAGAGTTGCTGACTCAGATTGATACAGTTCTTGATTCATTTACAACCTCTGCTTTCAATAACAGACTGACAAGTACCAAACGAAACATGCGATTTTATGGAGGTACAGTTTCTTTTAAACATCTCTTCCCGAAAGAGGGACGTGAACTTACTGCAGATGCAAACTATAATGCCTCCCGGTTTCAGTGGAACGCATACTATAATACGAACTACTACACTGCCGCTGGTATTGCTTATGCTCCTGACCTATTACAAAAAAGACTTAACAAAGGGGATAACGGATATTATACCCTTCAGTTGGATTATACCGATAAACTGAATGAGGATATTAAGCTGGAAACCGGAATAAGAGGAGCACTCCGGAATTATGAAAGCCTGGATAACAATTTTGTATTTAATACTTCTTTGGATGAATATGTTTTTCTGCCTCTGCAAAGCAATAATTACCGGTTTCTTGACCAGGTCTATGCCGGTTATGCAGTCATGTCCCATCAGGTGAATAGTAAATTCAGTTATCAGGCAGGATTACGAGTCGAGAGTTCTTTTTATGAAGGTGAATTAATTCAAAAAAATCAGAAATTTGAAAATACATTTCCATTCAGCCTTTTCCCGAGTGGTGCTATCAGCTATAAACTGGATGAAAAAGATAATTTACAGGCCAGTTATTCAAGACGAATAAACCGACCCTCATTCTTCCGGTTAATTCCGTTTACCGATTATTCTGATTCTTTGAATCTGAGCAGAGGTAACCCGGAACTGAAACCTGAGTTTTCAAATTCGGTGGAGTTATCCTTCCAGCGGTCATTTAATCGAAGAAGCAGTTTTTTGGCAACTGTGTACTGGAGGAATACAAATGGACTAATGAGTAACTATGTTGTTTCTGAATTTGATACCTTTTTCCAGCGTGATGTTCTGATCAGCACATATGTCAATGCAAGTTCAAGTGATGCTTACGGAGTTGAGCTCACCTTACAATATGCCTTTACAAGCTGGTTCGATGCTTCGGCTAATGTGAATTTCTATCAGTCTGTCATCAACAGTACAAACGTAGAAAGTAATCTGAAATCAGAACGGTTTTCATGGACTGGGAAAACAACACTTAATTTTAAATTACCGGAAAGCATCAGTATCCAGCTTACCGGTGATTACCAGTCAAGAATGTCACTGGTTCAGGGTGGAGGTTTTCAGTGGGGCTGGATGGGTAGCCCTCAATCAACCGTGCAGGGGTATATCAATCCTTCATACAGCCTTGATGCCGCAGTTAAATACAGTTTTCTGAAAGATGATGCAGCTTCCTTGTCGGTTTCTGTTTCTGATATTTTTAAGACCCGAACGAATGACACGTACAACCAGACTGATTTTTATATCCAAAATAGTATTCGCAAAAGAGATGCCCAGATTATTCGGATAAACTTCAGTTATCGGTTTGGGAAATTTGACACTTCCATCTTCCGGAGAAAAAATAATCAAAATCAGATGCAGGATATGGATATGGGAATGTGAGTCATTCACTTCTCAGCTTTATCCGATAGTTTCAGCAAAGTAGCTGACTGAATAGCTACCTTTGCATTCGATGCCGGTTTTCACAATCAAACAATTGCCCAATGTATTTACCTGCATGAATCTTTTATGCGGCTGTATTGCGATTGTTTGTACGTTCCATGCCAATTATATCCTGTTAGCCGGTATGGTTGTTCTGGCTGCCTTGTTTGATATGCTCGATGGATTAACTGCTAGAGGTTTTAATGCTTATTCAGATTTTGGAAAGCAATTCGACTCACTGGCTGATATGGTTACTTTCGGAGTTGTT
>JADLBQ010000073.1 GCA_020847635.1 Bacteroidia bacterium | reverse complement strand
GCATTGATACTTCAGATTTTATTAGCTATGAAATTCATCCGTTACCGGTACGACCGGTGATAATACAACATAATGACACCCTCATTTCAACAAAAGGATTTAAGTATCAATGGTATGACCTTATCTATCACTTAATTTCAGGGGAAACGAATCAGTTTTTTATACCTCCCCAGTCTGGCTATTATCATGTTAAGGTTAAAGATTCATTAGGATGTGAATCTTATTATAGTTCATCTTATTATTTTGACAGATGTTATTATTTTGCTCCTCCTCCAATTTTTCGTAATAAAGAAATTAGTTTTTGCTCGGGGATACTATCACCGGGAGAATTAGCAACTGTAGATAAGCTCAGCTTTAGTTATCAATGGTTTAGAAATAATAAAGGAATCAGCAACTCTGATTCAAGTTATTTTATGGTGAGCGATTCAGGTGACTATAAAGTGATGGTTACGGATTCTGCAGGATGTTCAAAATTTACAGATGTTGAGATAATGTACAGAATTAAAAATCCCTCTCCAACAATTTATCAGGAGGGTAACATATTATTTACCGGAGTTGCACAAAGTTACCAATGGTATCAGGACGGAGTTTTATTACCTGGTGAAACAGGACAATTCTATTCTCCGGGTTCTGATGGAAACTATTCAGTTGAAGTTGAGAATGAAGCAGGATGCAAAGTGAAGGCATTTTATGATTTTAAATTTTGTAAATGATTAAATCATGAAAGAGTCATTAAGAAAAAAAATAAAATCTTATTCTGCATTTGTGGCAGTCTTGCTGGCTGCAAAAGAAACCGATGCGCAGATTATTTATACAGATGTAAATCCTGATAAATCATTATACGATTCAAACGATCATTTTAATTTAGATTTGAATAATGATGGAGTTTTTGACTTTCGTTTTAAAGGAGGTCGCGGAGATTTTTCAACCGGAGGTGGCTACAGCGGAACCTTTATTAGTTCATCTTCATTATCAGTTACCAAACTGGGAAAAAATTCAGTGCTCGGCTCACCTGATGCATTGAATTTGAATGATACCATAGATCAGAGGAAATCTTGGTCAGCAGGGGGAAGAATGGCTTATTCCTATTGGAGAGTAAGCTGGGAAGGTTCTTCAAGCCAGACTGATCAATCAAGCGGTGGTGAATGGTTGAATCTTGGCAGAGATGGATATTTAGGGCTTAAAATTATTGCAGGCGGAAAAACATATTACGGGTGGGCAAGAATAGAAGGAGATTCTTTAAAAGATTATGCTTATAACATTCAACCCGACAAACCCATTCTTGCCGGGCAAAAATCATTATGTCTGCCACCCGTACCCACTGTAACAGGAACAGACTCAACTGCAAATCAAATAAAATTAACGGCATGCCCCGCCACTGGCTATTCTTATCAATGGAAACTGAACGGACAAAATATTTCAGGAGCAACAAGTGCAGAATACATCGCTAAAGAAACGGGGAACTTCACCGTTGAGATTACTGATAAAGGGGGCTGTTCAAATAACTCTGATGTATTCTCTTTTGTTAGTGGGATCAATGATATTTCCGTAAAAGGAAATTCATTTCAATCCTTCCTGTCCAATCGCACTTTATTCATTAAAGAAATCCCTCAGAAATTTATTGGGGGAGAATTACAGGTTTTTGATGTAACAGGGAGAAAATCAGCAGGGCAAACAATCACCGGTTCTTCCGAGCAACTCCATCTTTCTTCTTTATCGGATGGGCTTTATATTTTAGAACTCAGCAAAAGTGGATTAAAAGAAAGAAGAAAGTTTGTGCTGAATTAAATATGTAGGTTCAACTAATAAGTTGAACTTACAGGAAATAAAAGACCGATTATTTGTGTTGGGTAAAGAATTTTCTTCTTTAAAATAAATTTACATACCCAAAGTGAATTTTTGCGGAACGCAATTCAACCGGATTATTCAACTGTTTACCCAATGCGTAACTCAATCCTCCCCCGCAGGGTTAATCCTGCGCTTGCCTCGTACTGTTAATTTTTTGTAATCTTTGTCTCTCTCAATTTATAAGCAAGGACAATTTTCATTTCAAAAAAAATTGAATGAAGAGAACAAAGCAAAACAGAGATACCAATATTTTATTCGGATAAAATGAATTACCGGGATAATATACTTCTTGCTTTTAGCGCTATTCGGGCAAATATGCTGCGCACGTCGCTCACCTTTTCAATTATTGCGTTTGGTATAATGGCGCTGGTAGGAATTCTTACGGCAGTAGATTCTCTGAAGTCTTCCATCTATTCCAACTTCAGTACGCTGGGTTCCAATACCTTTACAATCCGCCAGAGCGGAATGAATATGCGAAGGCACGGCGGCGGCATGCAGGAAAAACCGGGACCGGTTATCACTTACGAACAGGCAAAGCAATTTAAAGAACGCTTCCATTTTCCGGCGAAGGTTTCTGTGGCAACCATTGCATCAATGGCGGCTACGGTGAAATATAATTCTGAGAAAACAAATCCGAATATTCAGGTATGGGGAATTGATGACAATTACCTTTCTGTAACAGGATATGAAATTCAAACCGGCAGAGCGTTCTCTCTACAGGAAGTAAAGGAAGGAAGCAATGTGATTTTGCTGGGGAAAGATATTGTCTCCTTAATTTTCAG